>NZ_JBHYMF010000054.1:0-40957 GCF_042742855.1 Streptomyces sp. NPDC058877
CCCCCGAGGGGATGCGGAGCACCGCCGTGCTGGTGGAGCGTGCCGGGGATCAGGCCGCCGGGGCCGGGAAGGTCGGGTACTCCACGCCGGAGACGTGCTGGACGACCCGGATGACCTGGCACGAGTAGCCGAACTCGTTGTCGTACCAGAGGTACAGGATGGCGTTGTCGCCGTCGACCTTGGTCGCACCGGCGTCGACGATGGACGCGTGGCGCGAGCCGACGAAGTCCATCGAGACGGCGTCGGGGGCCGTGGTGAAGTCGATCTGGCGCTTCAGCGGCGAGTGCAGCGAGACGTCACGGAGGTACTCCAGGACCTCTTCGCGGGTGGTCTCGCGGCCCAGGCGCAGGCTCAGGATCGCGATCGAGACGTCCGGGACGGGGACGCGGATCGAGCTGCCGGTGATCGGGGCCTTCAGCTCCGGCAGCGCCTTGGCGACGGCCGAGGCGGCACCGGTCTCGGTGATCACCATGTTGAGCGGCGCGGAACGACCGCGACGGTCGGCCTTGTGGTAGTTGTCCAGCAGGTTCTGGTCGTTCGTGAACGAGTGGACCGTCTCCACGTGGCCGCGCAGCACGCCGTACTCGTCGTCCATGGCCTTCAGCGGCGGGACGATCGCATTGGTGGTGCAGGAGGCGCAGGAGAGCACCTTCTCGTCCGGCTTGATCGTGTCGTGGTTCACGCCGTGCACGATGTTGGGCACGTCGCCCTTGCCGGGGGCGGTGAGGACGACCTTGTCGATGCCGGGGCGCAGGTGCTTGGAGAGGCCCTCGCGGTCCCGCCACTTGCCGGTGTTGTCGATGAGGATGGCGTTCTCGATGCCGTGCGCCGTGTAGTCGACCTCGGAGGGGTCGTTGGCGTAGATCACCTTGATGGTGTTGCCGTTGGCGACGATGGTGCTGCTCGCCTCGTCGACCGTGATCGTGCCCTGGAACTGGCCGTGGATGGAGTCGCGGCGCAGCAGCGAGGCGCGCTTCACGAGGTCCTGCTCACCGCCGCCGCGGACGACGATCGCGCGCAGGCGCAGGCCGTTGCCCGAGCCGGCCTTCTCGATGAGCAGACGGGCGACGAGGCGGCCGATCCGGCCGAAGCCGTAGAGGACGACGTCGCGTCCGTCGCGGCGCTCGATCTTGTTCTCGCCGGTGGCACCGGCGACGGCCTCGGCGGTGAACTCGGCCACGGACAGACCGCGGTCGTCGTTCTTGTACTCGGCGGCCAGCATGCCGATGTCGATCTGCGACGGGCCCAGGTCCAGCGTCGTGAGCGTCTGGAGGAACGGCAGCGTCTCGGTGACCGAGAGCTCCTCGCCGTCGATCTGCCGGGCGAAGCGGTGGGTCTTGAGGATGCTGACCACCGACTTGTTCACCAGGGAGCGGCTGTGGACCAGGACGGTGACGTCCTGTTCCCGGTGCAGCTTCCCGATGATCGGGATCATCGATTCCGCGATCTCCTCGCGGTTCTTCCAACTGGTGAACGAGTCGTCATTGACAGTCACAAGAGTATCTTTCGAGCTAGGCGGCGCTCATATGGTAACCCCCGGCTGCTTTGGCCCATCAAGGGGTGCCGAACGCCGGGAAAGCCACCCCGGAGGGGCGGTGCCGGAGACCCTCGGGACGGGCGCGGGGCCGTGGTGGCGGCCGGACCCGTTCGGGCCGCTTCGCTCGCCCCGTCCGCGGCGGACCGGTGCGCCGGCCGGTGCCCGCCCGAGCCCTTCCTCTTCGCCTCCGCTCCGGCGAGGGGCGTCCCCCACTCCTTGCGGGGCCGCCCCCATTCCTGTCCTGCGGGGCCGACACCGCGGCGCACCCTCCGGCGGATCAGCCGAAGGCGAGGCTCCGGAAGGCGTCCCTGACCCGGGTCAGGGGACCGGGGTCACGGGTGAGGCGGAGCCGGTTGGTGAGCAGGACGGCCCAGCGGCTCCGAGCGGGGGAGACCCAGAGGGCGGTGCCGGTGAAGCCGAAGTGCGCCCAGACGTCGTCCGCCGGCTCCGTGCCCGGCGCCGGGTGCCAGAACAGTCCGCGCGGCGGGAGCAGTCGACCGGTTCGGACGCGCAGCGACGCCGTGGTCCAGTCGGCGGAGAAGGTGCCGGGTGCCGGGGCGAGCAGCTGCCTCAGGAACCGGCCGATGTCGTCGACGGTGGTGAAGACCCCCGCGATCCCGCAGGCGCCACCGAGGAGCCGCGCCGAGAAGTCGTGCACCGTCCCCCGGAGCGGGGCACCGCTCTCCTCGTCGTGTTCGGTGGGCGCGCACCGCGCCCTGGTCTCGACGGGCAGCGGTCCGAAGCGGGTGTCCGACATGGCGAGCGGCGCCCAGACCCGGTCCCGGGCGAGCCGGGGCAGCGGCTCCCGGGTGAGGTGCTCGGTGAGGTAGCCGAGGACCAGTGCCGCGCGGTCGGTGTACGCGACGGCTTCGCCGGGGCGGTGCCGCAGCGGCTCGGCGAGGACGCCGTCCCGGACGTCCTGGGGGTCCGAGCCGTACAGGTGCCGGAGGTTGGCGCGGAGCGGCAGGCCGGCGCTGTGGGTGAGCAGGTGGTGCGCCGTGGCACCGGCGAGCGGCCGTCCCGCGGCTTCGGGCCAGTAGGAGCCGAGCGGGGCGGCCAGGTCGAGCTTCCCGGCGTCGACGATCGTCCCGACCACTGCCCAGACCGCGAGGATCTTGGTGAGGCTGGCGACGTCGAAGAGGGTGTCGGTCCGGGTCGGCTCGTCGGGGCGCGTCGGGTCGAGCGGCCCGACCGCCCCGGAGGAGAGGGTGGCCCGGGCGTCGCCCACGGCCCATGCGGCGCCCGGGTACGTGCCCGCGCGGGCGGCACCGTCCAGGAGCCGCTCGAAGGGGTCGCTGAGCTGTGCCAAGGCCTGCCTCCGACGGGGGGTTCGGGGCGGTTCGGTGCGCACCCGCCGCAGGGCTGGCGGACCGCACTCCGAAGTCATGCCCCGGCCGTACCGGAAGACACCCTTCCGTCCATGCCGGTCGCTGCTCTATCCGTTCTCCCCGGTGGTCGGCTTGCAGGTCACCTCGTCGCGCGGGGTGTAGTGCGTCTTGAAGGTCTCCCGCTTGACTTCGGTGCCGCCGTTCTTGAAGACCCGATCCACCGAGATGTCGAAGCCTTCGAGCGGAGGCTGCGGCACGCAGGCCTCGCCGGTGCCCTCCCGCTTGGAGGGCTGCGTGATGTTGGTGTGCGGCCCGGCGACCGCCTCCACGGAGTCGTACTTCTTCGTCCCGAGGAAGCTGACGGTCACCGAGGAGTCGGTGGCGCTCGCCTTGATGTAGATCGGCTTGCCGGTGTCGTTGCGGAACTTCAGGTCGAGCGAGCCCCAGGCGACGGTCGCCTCGCGCCCGGCCGGGTACCGCTCGATGTAGAAGGAGTGCGCGCCGTACTCGACGGGCTTCACCCCGGCGAAGAACATGGCGTTGAAGACGGTGGTGGCCATGGCGGACACGCCGCCGCCGGGCGCGGAGCGGTACTGCCCGTCGAGGATCATGGTGCCGTCGACGAAGCCGTTCTCCGCGGTGCGCTCGCCCACGGTCTGGTTGAAGCTCCAGACCGCGCCGGGCTGCACGATCGAGCCGTCGATCAGCTCGGCCGCCCGGCCGATGTTGGTCGTCCGGTACGGGGCGGTGGGGAAGTCCACCGTGAACGTCGACATCTGTTCGGTGATGCCGAGGCGGGCCAGCGAGGCGGACGTCAACTCGGGTTCGGTGGCCTTGGTGGTCACCGGAGCCGTGCGGGCCGCGTCGCCCGACCTGGTGAGCAGGGGCCGGACGGCATCGCCGAGGGCCTTCGCGGTCACCTGGTGGCCGGGTCGGCCCGCCGACTCCACCACGACCTTGCCGTCCCGCACTCCGAGGGACGGCTCCACCGGTGCGCCGGTCAGCGCGGAGAGCGGTCGCGCCACGTCCGGATCGCGCAGCAGGGCCTGCTCGTCGAGGGAAGCGGTGAGGCGTCCGTCCTCGCTCTTCACGGCGAGGTGGTCGCCGAGCGTCGAGGCGGAGATCCGCAACCGCTCGCCCCCTGCCGTGAGCGTCACCGGGCCGGAGACCGCGGGCTTCGCGTAGGCGTTGAGGAAGCGGTTCACCTCGGTCGCGGGCACCTTCGGCTCGGTGACGCTGACCGGCAGCGTCACCGGGGCCGCGCCCGTGTCGACCGGGTAGGCGGCGCTCAGGGCCTCGGCGGCCCGCCCGGTGTCCACCTTCCGGCCGACCACCGGTTGGGTCGCGACGGCCTCGCCCGCCCGGAAGGCGACGGAACCCTCGCGGACCGCCCGGTCGTTGGCCTTGGCGAGCTCGGCCACCGCGGCCCGCGTCTTCGCCGCGTCACGGGCGAGCACCGGGCTGATCTCGCGCTTCCCTGAGGAGAACAGCCGCCCGATGACGGTGAGCGGGGCGCGGGACGGGTCGGCCGCCAGGTCGACCGTCTTCGCCACGTCCACCGTCAGACCGGCGGACGCAGGGTCCACGGTGGCGTCGTGGTCGCCGACCCGCACCGGTATCGGTGCCTTCCAGGACGCAGGGGCCGCGTCGGTGAGCGCGGCCTCGGCCTCGGCGCGGCTCATGCCGCCGATGTCCACGCCGTCGACCCGGGTGCCGGCGGATATGTCGTCGCCGGTGGCGAGGAGCCCCGCCACGTACAGGCCGCCCGCGGCGACGGCGACCACGCCCGTCGCGATGGCCGCCGTCCTGAGGTGCGGACGGCGCCCCTCGCGGGGCGTCGGGGCATGGTCGGTCCTGGAGCGGGGCACACGCTCTCCCGTGGCGTCGAGGATGGGGGGTCCACTCGACGGTACGCCGAAAGAGTGTTTTATGCACATAAAACTGTTTTGACCTGCGAAGATACGTCACGGGTGCGCCGCGCGACGGAGCGTGACGAGGCGCGGGAGCGGCCTTGCGCCGGGGGAGGGAGACGGGCGCAAAGGAGTGCGGGCCGCCCGCCTCGGGCTTCCCGGTCCGGGCCGGGGGAGCACCGGCCCTAAGCTGGGGCGATGCCCGTGACTCCCGGCCCGGGACCACAGTCGGTCGACCGGGCCCTCGCCGTCCTCGACGCGGTCGCCACCGCCGACCGACCCGTCGGGGCGAAGGTGCTGGCCCGGCGGCTCGACTGCGCCCTCTCGACCGTCTACCACCTCACCGGCCCGCTGCTCGCCCGCGGCTACCTCGTCCGCACCAGTGAGGGGTACGCCCCCGGGCCTCGCGTCCCGGCCCTGTACCGCTCCCACCAGCGGCACCACGGGCTCGGCACCGGCACCGGGGAACTCCTCGGCCGGCTGCGCCGGGAGACGGGGGCGGAGGCCTACCACACCACCTACCGCGAGGGCCTGATCACCGTCGTCGACACCACCGCCCCCGTCACCGACGTCGACCACCCCTTCATCCCCGGCCCCGAGGCCAGGGCGCATGCGACCGCACACGGGAAGGCGCTGCTCGCCGCGCTGCCGCGCCCGCTGCGCCGCCGCTACCTCGCGGAGCACGGCATGGCGCGGTTCACCGAGCGGACGATCACCGACGCCGAACGGTTCGAAGCCGAGGCGGACCGGGTGCGCGCCCGGGGCTTCGCCGTCTCGGTGGGCGAGGCGGACCCCGCCCACACCTGCCTCGCCATCGCCCTGCCCGGACGCGGCGACGGCATCGTCCACGCACTGTCCGTCTCCTTGCCCACCGCGGAGTTCGAGCGGCGCCGAAGCGACATCAGGGCCGCCCTGCATCGCGCCGCTCCGGAATTCCCGGCCGTGCCGTAGGGGCTCCCCCGACGTCTGCCGTGTCCCCTGCCCGAACTGCAGGGCCACGGCCGCTCCCCAGGGATGCCCCCGCTCCCCAGGGATGCCCCCGGTGCCCAAGGCGTCCGTCTTTCCGGCCCTGTCGGAAAGACGGGCCGCCCCGCTCGCCCCTCCGCCCCGACCGCCACAGGATGGGCCCATGATCTTCATCGCCGTCCGCTTCACCGTCCGCCCCGACCACGCCGACCGCTGGCTCGACCTGGTCGACGACTTCACCCGCGCCACCCGCGCGGAACCCGGCAACCTCTTCTTCGACTGGTCCCGCAGCGTGGACGACCCGCACGTCTTCGTCCTCCTGGAAGCCTTCGCCGACGCCGACGCGGGTGCCGCCCATGTCGCTTCCGCCCACTTCACGGCCGGGCTCGCGACGATGGCCGGAGCCATCTCCACCACCCCCGAGATCATCAACGTCGAGGTTCCGCAGCAGGGCTGGGGAGCCATGGCCGAGTTGGCCCCGACCGGCGCCTGAACCGCCCCCGCCGGCGCCCCCGTGCGCCCCGCCCCGCCTGATAGGTTCCCGTGGAACGAGTGCGGGGCGGCGCCCCGGGGGGGGGAGGGCGGCACATGGCGGCGAGCGGGCGGCAGACCGGCAGACCCACGCTGGAGGAGGTCGCGGCCCGGGCCGGCGTCGGCCGCGGCACGGTGTCCCGGGTCATCAACGGCTCCCCGAAGGTCAGCGAACGGGCGAGGGACGCCGTCGAACGGGCCGTCGCCGAATTGGGCTACGTCCCCAACCGGGCTGCCCGCGCCCTCGCCGGCAGCCGTACCGACGCCGTCGCCCTGGTGATCCCCGAGACCGAAACCCGTCTCTTCGCCGAGCCCTACTTCCTCGACATCATCCGCGGGGTCAGCACCGAACTCGCCGTCGCCGACAAGCAACTCCTGTTGACCCTCGTCCGCAGCGAGCAGGAGCGGCAGCGCTTCGAGCAGTACCTCGCCGCGCAGCGCGTCGACGGCGTCCTCCTCGTTTCCGTGCACGGTGACGACCCCCTCCCCGACCAGGTCCGCGCCCTCGGCCTGCCCGCCGTGCTCAACGGCCGCCGCACCGAGGCCGAGCGCGTCGCCTTCGTCGACTCCGACAACACCGGGGCCGGCCGGGCCGCCGTCGCACACCTCGCGGACCGGGGCCGCCGCACGATCGCCACCATCACCGGACCGCTCGACATGTACGTGGCGCGGTGCCGTCTGGACGGCTACCGCGAGGGCCTCACCGGGGCCGGGCTCGCACCGGACCCGACGCTCGTCGCCCACGGCGACTTCACCGAGGAGGGAGGTCGGCGCGCCATGCGCGAACTCCTGGACCGCAGACCCGACCTCGACGCCGTCTTCGCCGCCTCCGACGTGATGGCGGCCGGCGCGCGGAGCGTCCTGCGCGAAGCAGGCCGCCGGGTTCCCGAGGACGTGGCCCTCGTCGGCGTCGACGATTCGGTGGTCGCCCGTCACATGGACCCGCCGCTGACGAGCGTGCGCCAGCCCATCGAGGAGATGGGGCGCACCATGGCGCGCATGCTCCTCCAGGAGCTCACCGAACCCGGCGACGCCGACGAACAGCCCCATCGGGTACTGCCCACCGAGCTCGTGGTCCGCGCCTCCTCCTGAGCCGCCCCGTTCCGACCGGCCGCGCCGGCCCGATCACGGCCGAGATGCAAGCGTCCCGGGACCCCCGGACAATGGACTCCGTACGGTCTCCGTATCCGCGACCAGGACGCTTCCGACGGCGTCCGACCGGCAAGGGGGCGGTCGACCATGCCGCTGCGCCAGCCGAACGGGCCGCCCCCGACGCCGGGGGCACTGCGCCGCTGGACCCTCCTGTACGTGCTGGCCGTGACCCTGCTGACCGTGGCGTACCTCCTGTTCCCGGCCCGGCACACCGCGCTGTGGGCGCTGATCGGGCTCAGCGGCGTCATCGCCATCCTCGTCGGAGTCCGGGTGCACCGGCCCGCCAAGCGTTGGCCCTGGCTGGTGCTCGCCGCAGCCAACCTCACCTTCGTGGGCGGCGACACCGCCTACAACGCCCTGGAGGCCTTCTTCGGCCAGACCAGACCCTTCCCGTCCATCGCGGACGCCCTCTACCTGACCACCTATCCGCTGTTCGCGATCGGCCTGCTCGGATTCATCCGCTACCGGGCGGTCGGCCGTGACCTCGCCGTCGCCCTCGACGCACTGATCCTCACCTCCGGCCTCGCCCTGCTCTGTTGGGTCAACCTCATCACCCCGCTCGCCCAGAGCGACGACATGAGCTGGACCGAGAAGGCCATCTCCATCGCGTACCCGCTCGGCGACGTCCTGATGCTCGCGATGCTCGCCCGGCTCCTGGTCCCCGGCGGACTGCGTTCCCGGTCCGTGCAGCTGCTCACCCTCGGCACCTGCGGAATCCTCGCCTCCGACGTCATCTACGGCACGCTCCAGCTCAAGGGCACCTGGCAGGTCGGCACCCCCCTGGACCTGGGGTGGGTGGTCTTCTTCACGGCTTGGGGGCTCGCCGCCCTCCACCCCTCCATGACCGGCCTCACCGAACCGGCGCCCGAACCGACCCCGCGCATCGCCGAGCGGCGGCTCGTGCTGCTCGCCGTCGCCTCCCTCGTCGCCCCCACCCTCCTGCTCCTCCAGTCGCTGCGCCACGACCAGGACAAGGACATCGCCGTCATCGCGATCTTCTCGGCGCTCATGTTCCTGCTGGTCCTCGCCAGGCTCTGGGGAATGATGAACGACCACGGCAAGGCCGAGGCGCGCGAACGCAGCCTCAGGGTCGCCGCCGCCTCCCTCGTCGCCGCCCTCAGCCCCCGCGAAGTCGCCGGCGCGGTCGAGACGGCCTCCGCCACGCTGTTCGGCCCCGGCACCGCGCACCGGGCCCTCCTCCTCACCCGGGACCGCAGGGGCGGTCTCCACGGGGTGGCCACCACCGAACACCCCTGGAGCTGTCACACCGACACGCTGATCCGGCCTTCCGGCACGTCCTGGCCCGAACACATCGCGGAAGGCGCCCGACTGCTGCCCGTGACGCGGATCGACCCGGCCGTCGCCGTCGAACTCGCACCCGAACCGCACGCCCTGCTCTGCCCCTTGCGGCTCCAGGCCCCCGCAGGAGACCAGCCACTGCTCGGCGTACTGGTCCTCGCGGGACCGGAGAAGAAGCTCGCCGAGATCATGGGCCCCGCCCAATCGCTCGCTTCCCAGGCGGCCCTGGCCCTGGAACGCTTCGGGCTCAGCGAAGAGGTCAACCGCCGCACCAGCGAGGCCTACTTCCGCACCCTCGTCCACAACACCTCGGACGTCATCCTGATCGTCGACGACGACGACACCGTGCGGTACGCGAGTCCCTCCGCGGAGTCGATGTTCGGCCGCTCCCTGCTGCCCGGCACCCCGCTCACCGACCTCATCGCCCCCGCCGACACGGCGAGCGCCCTGCGCGTCCTCGCCGACGCACGTTCCCACGGAGCCACCGACGCCCGCGACGACTGGAAGCTGCTCCACGGGGGCTCCGGTGAACTGGAAGTCGAGGCCCGGTGCAGCAACCTGCGCCACGAGCACACCGTGCACGGCCTCGTCCTCACCCTCCGCGACGTGACCGAGCAGCGGAAACTGGAACGGGAACTCACCCATCGGGCGTTCCACGACTCCCTCACCGGCCTCCCCAACCGCGTCCTGCTCCTCGAACGCATCGAGCGCGCCCTGCTCCGGGGGCGCCGCGAGTCGACCCTGACCTGCATGCTCTTCGTCGACCTCGATGACTTCAAGGTCGTCAACGACACCATGGGGCACTCCGTCGGCGACGAACTGCTCGTCGCCGTGGCCCGTCGCCTCACCTCGGTCCTGCGACTCACCGACACCGCCGCCCGGCTCGGCGGCGACGAGTTCGCCGTCCTCATCGAGGGAGCACGCGAACCCCGCGACGCGGAGGCCCTCGCGGCCGAGATCGTGCACACCCTCAGCCAGCCCTTCCACCTCACCGACGGCTCCGTTTCCGTCTCGACCAGCGTCGGCATCGCAACGGTCCTCGACAGCGCCCACGCCGAAGAGCTCCTCGGCCACGCCGACCTCGCGCTGTACGCGGCGAAGGCCGCGGGCAAGAAGCGCTGGCGCCTCTTCCACCCCGAGCTCCACTCCCGGCTCGTCGCCCGTCACGAACTCCAGGCGGGCATGGACACGGCCATCGCCGACCACGCCTTCGCCCTGCGCTACCAGCCGATCGTCGAGGTCGACGGAGGAGCCACCTCCGGGCTCGAAGCACTCATCCGCTGGCCGCATGCCCGGCGTGGCATGGTGCCGCCCGACCAGTTCATCACCCTGGCGGAGGAGAGCGGCCACATCATGCCGCTGGGCGCCTGGGTCCTCGAACACGCCGCCCTCGACATCGCCCGCTGGCAGCGGGCCCGCCCGCGCCCCACCCCCCTGCAGGCCAACGTGAACGTCTCGGCCCGGCAGTTCCGCGACCCCGGCTTCCTCGACGAGGTGCGGCACGCGCTCCACTCCTCCGGGCTCGCGCCCGGCTCCCTCGTCCTGGAACTCACCGAGACCGTCCTGATGCGCCAGGACGCCCAGATCCGCACCACGATGGCAGCCCTCAAGGAGCTGGGCGTCGCCATCGCCATCGACGACTTCGGCACCGGGTTCTCCTCGCTCAGCTACCTCCGCGAGTTCCCCATCGACATCCTCAAGGTCGACAAGTCCTTCATCGACGACATCACCACGGACCCGCAGCAGGTGGCCCTCGTCGAGGGCATCGTGCGCATCGCCGACGTCCTCGGCCTCCAGGTCGTCGCGGAGGGGATCGAGCACGAGGAGCAACGGGCCCTGCTCGCCGAGATGGGCTGCCGGTACGGACAGGGCTACCTCTTCGCCCGTCCCATGACCGCCCACCAGGCCGAGTCCTACCTGCACCGTGCCCAGCCGGCCGGCAACCGCTCCGCGGTCCGCCTCGCCGGGCCCGCCCGGCCGGCGTCCGCCCCGGCCCTCTCGGCCACCCGGCACCCGCGCGAATCCCGCTGGCGGGACCTGGAACACCTGCAACGGGCGACCCTCATGTGCGACGCCGTCATCGACGAGATCGACGGCCGCCGCATCCGGGTCGGCGAGGACTGGCTCGTCGACTTCGCCTCCTGCAACTACCTCGGCTTCGACCTCGAACCCTCCGTCATCGAGGCCATCGAACCCGAGGTCCGGCGCTGGGGCACCCATCCCAGCTGGTCCCGACTCATCGGTAGCCCCCGGCTCTACCCCCGCATCGAGGAACGGCTCACGGAACTCCTCGGCGCCCCCGACACCCTGCTGCTGCCCACCATCACCCTCATCCACCAGTCCGTCATCCCGCTGCTCGCCGGCACCGGACAGGTCTTCGTCGAAGCACAGGCCCACCGCACCGTGTACGACGGCTGCGTCGGTGCCCGCGGGCAGGGCGCCGAGATCCACCGCTTCCGGGCCGACCGACCCGACGAACTGGCGGCGCTGCTGCGCGGCGCGCCCACCGACGCCGGCCGGCTCGTCTGCATGGACGGGGTGAACAGCATGACCGGCAACTTCCCGGACCTGCCCACCCTGGCCCGGATCTGCCGCGAGAACGACGCCCTGCTCTATGTCGACGACGCCCACGGCTTCGGCGTCATCGGGGAGCGACGCCCCGGCGAGACCAGCCCGTACGGCTCGCGCGGCAACAGCATCGTCCGCCACCTCGGCGAGAGCTACGACAACCTGGTCCTGGTCGGCGGCTTCTCCAAGGCCTTTTCCTCCCTGCTCGCCTTCCTCGCGGTTCCCAAGTGGCTCAAGGAGCACCTCAAGGTGGCGGCGGCACCCTACCTCTACTCCGGGCCGTCCCCGACCGCCTCGCTCGCCACCGCCCTCGCCGGCCTCGACCTCAACGACGAGCGAGGGGACGAGATCAGGGCCCGCCTGTACCGGATGACGTCCCGCGTGCTCGCCCACGTGCGGGCCCTGGGCATCGCCACCCCCAACAGCGACGGCCTGCCGATCGTGGAGATCCCGCTCGGCGACGCCGGCGACCTCGATGCCGTCGCCGCCTTCCTCTGGGAACACGGCGTCTACGTCACGCTCGCCTCCTATCCGCTCGTCCCGCGCGACCGGGTCGGCTTCCGCATCCAGGTCACCGCGGCCAACACCGACGAGGAGGTCGACCAACTGTGCGCCGCCCTCACGGAGCTCGCCAAGCGCTTCCCCCTCCAGCCCGCCGAGCCCTCCCGTCCCGTCGCAGCCGGCCGCCCCGCGGAGGAGTGATGGACGCGACCCTGCCGCGCCCCTCCGAGGGGGCCCCGGTCCGCCGCAACCGGGACGCCGACTGGAACGCCTGGCCGGTCACGGACTACCTCGCCGAGAACTACCGCAGGCTGCACCCCTGTGACATCGGCGTCATCCACCACCACGCCGCCGTCTACCGGCGCTTCGCCCCGGGCAGCCTGTCCCGCACCCTGGAACTCGGTGCCGGCCCCAACCTGTACCCGTTGATGCTCGCGGGCGCCGCCAGCCGCCGCGTCGACGCCCTCGAACCCAGCGCCGCCAACGTCGACTACCTGCGCGGGCAGCTCGCCGACGGCCTCGACGACAGCTGGCAGCCCTTCTACGCCCTGTGCCGCTCGCTCGACCCCGCCCTCCCGGCGAGCTGCGCCGAGGCGCTCGGCCGGGTGCGGGTGGTCCGGGGAGACGCCGGGGACCTCGACACCGGCACCTATGACCTCGCCTCCATGAACTTCGTCGCCGAGAGCGTCACCGAGGACTTCGGGGAGTTCGCTTCCCTCTGCGACGCCCTCGTCCGGGCCGTCCGCCCCGGCGGCACGCTCCTCGCCGCCTTCATGGAACGGATGCCGAGCTATCGCATCGGAACCGGCCCGATCTGGCCCGCCTGCCCGGTCGACGAGGCCGCCCTGCGGTCCGTCTTCGCGCCCCGCACCACCGGTCTCCGGGTCGCCAGGCTGGCGAAGGACCGCACCCTGCCCGAGTACGGGGACACGGGGGTCCTCCTGCTCACGGCCCGACGGCCGGCCGCTTCCCGGCCGTCGGTTCACGGGTGACGCCGGATGGTCTCCGCGTAGTCCGCGAGGGAGGAGCCCGGCGTCCCGTCGTACAGGTGCCGGTCGAAGGCCCACATCATGCCTTCGAGCCCACAGGACGCCATCTGCCGGTACGCCCGCTCCGTCACCCCGGCACGGTACGGGGCCACTTGCGGACCGGCGCTCTCCCCGGCCAGGTGGGTGAACCCCGCGCCCCTGGCCACGGCCGCCACCCAGCGTGCCGAGGACCAGGCGCGGACCGTCGCGTCGTCCGGAGCCGAGACGTCGACGCGGGCGTCGCCGGGCGCACAGCCGTTGTCCTCGGGTTCGCCCGTGCCGTCCACCAGGGCCGTGGTCACGATCCGTACCGCGTCCCGGTGCTCGACCAAGCCCAAGGTCAGGAAGAAGCCCGCACCGCGCCCGACGAGTCGGATCGACGGCGAGCCTTCCAGCCGCGCATCGAGGGCGGTCCGCAGGTCGGAGGGGTAGAAACCGCCGCCCGGCACCAGGACCTTGAGCTGTCCCCGGTAGCCGAGCGAGGCGTACAGGTCGAGTTGCCAGTTCACCGCCCCGGCCAGCGCCCCGGCGTACCACCGGTACCAACGGGAGGCGTCCTCCCGGGTGAACGGCCTTCCGTGATAAGTGCGTTCGCCCGGTCGCCACCCCGGGAAGGGGGAGTCGGCCTGGGCATGACCGTCGTAGGCCCAGAACTCGCCCAGGCCGCCGCCCTTTGACAGCGGCGCCGGGTAGGCGAACTCACCGCTCTCGTTGACGCCGATCCGGACGGCCCACACGTCGTCGAGGCCGATGAGCCGGTCCACCGCGCCGACGTAGTCGGCGACCTGTTCCCGCACCGGATCGCTGAACACGACGTTCGGCGTGCCCGTCGACCGCTCGCCGAACTGGTTCACGAACACCGATTCGGGAAAGGCGTCCGGCAGCCAGGACGGCGGGTGGTTCAGGCCGAGCCCGGCCTCCACCTTCAGCCCAGCGTCCCGGAAGGCGGTCAGCCGGTCCCGCACCCCGCGCACGTACTCCTCGTCGTACACGCCCCGTTCCGGTTCGAACCGGCCCCAGTCGATCTGCAGGTGTGCCACCCGGACCCCGTGCGCGTACTCGGTGCGGGCCCGAGCGGGGTCGGTCTGCAGCGTGCCGTACCAATGGGGGCCCGGTCGGGGGTCGGGCTCCGGTCCGCGCCGCAGCCCCCCGAACGCACCCACGAGCAGCAGCAGTACGGCGAGCACCGCGAGAGCGGCCGGTACCCCGCGGGCCCATGTCCACCACGGCCCCGTCATGACAGCAGCTCCCGGTAGAGCGCCGCGTACCGGGCGGCGAAGCGCTCGGGGCCGAAGCGGTCCTCCACCAGGGTGTGCCCCCGTTCCGCGAGCATGTCCCAGGAGCGCGGCTGGTCGAGCAACCACGCCAACTGCTGCCCGGTGCGGCGCGCGTCGCCCGCCGGGGCCCGCAGCACGGCGTGGCCGAAGTCCGCGAACTGGGGGAGGTCGCTGAGGATCGAGGGCCGCCCCGAAGCCAGCGCCTGGAGCACGGTGAGCGGGATGTCCGCCTTCCCGCCGAGCAGCACCGGGGGGAAGAGCAGCACGTGCACCGAGGCCAGCAGCGCAGGCATGTCGTCGACGTATCCGCGCACCTCGACGTCGGGCAGCCCGGCCGCGCCGGCCCGCTCCCGCAGCGCCTCCTCCAGGGCTCCGGTGTCCTGGCCCGGACGTCCCCGCATCGCGAGCACCAGACGGAACCGGGCCCCTTCCCGGTACGCCTCCGCCGCCGCGTCGATCGAGGTCTCCGCCCCGCCGTGCGGATCGTGGTGCCCGGCGAAGAGGACCGTGGGGAACCCTTGGGGGCGCGGCAGGTACGGCCAGGCGTCGAGGTCGATCATGGGCGGGACGATCCGGACGTCCCCGAAGTCGGCCGCCCGCAAGCGCCGGGCCATCGACTCGGACAGGGCGACCGTCGTCCCCAGCGGCCGGGCGTGCCGCAGGTGGCGGTTGTCCATCACACCGGGCACGGTGTGCACGACTGGTCGTGTGCCGAACAGCAGCGGGCGCAACCGGGAGAACGCCGGGAAGGTGCGTCCGATGGTCAGGAAGGCGTGGACGAGGTCGACCCGGCGGGCGAACACGGCTCCCGCGGAAGCGGACTGCAACCGTTCGGGGACGTGCGGCACGCCGTCCCGGGAGAGGACGCGCACCCGGCGCCCGCGTTCCGGCGGGGCCTGCCGCGGCCTCGGCCACTGGGTGAACCACACGAAGTCGACGTCGGCCAGCCCCTTGAGGATGTCGGTGGCCAGCCGCACGTCACAGCCCTCCGCCCCGTCCAGCGGGCTGCTGGTCAGGAGTAGGACGCGGGGCCGCCGCTCAGCGCGGGGCACCGGGTGCCCCTGCGGCGATCGGTCCGGGCGCCGGGAGCAGCGGTCCGGTCACGGCGGAACCGGGCACGACCAGCTCGGGGAGGTGCGGTCCGGGCAGGGGCGACGGCAGCCGGTACAGGGCCAAGGTGCCGTAGGTGGGGCCGTGATGGGCGAACAGCGGTCGCAGCCCGTCCGTCAACCGGCGCACCTCGGCGGGGGAGGAACGGCCGTACCCCTGCTCGACGACCCGCCACGGCACGATCAGGTACGTGGCGTCCGCCGCCGCTCGCTCCTCCGGCGCCACCCAGTTGCCGAGCCGGTAGGTGTCGTCGAGCAGCCAGGTCGTCACGCCCCGGGTCCGTTCGCCGTCGACGGTGACGATGCCGCTGCCCGCCGGCACGTGCGCGAGCAGGTACGCCCGGAGGCGCGGGAAGCTGTCGTCGGGGGTCCACCGTTCCTGCGCGTACGTGGCGGCGGGCACGGCGAGCACGGCGAGCAGGACGCCGCCCGCCAGCATGCGGGCTCCGCGCCGTTTCCGGGACGGCACGGGGACGGTGACGGCGAGTGCCACCAGGTTCGGCACGAACAGCAGGTACAGGGCCTGCTCCTCCAGGGTGCCGATGGCGAGCGCGTACCCCAGGGTGAGGATCGCGGAGGCGTGGAAGAGCGTGAGGAGCCGGTACGCGGGTTCCTTGCGGCGCCACAGCAGCACCAGGGCCAGCGGAGTGAGCGCCAGCAACAGGTAGGTGCCCGCGTAGCCCGGGAGTTCGTCGAGCAGCCGGCCGGAGAGGGAGGGCGTGCCCGCCGCGTTGAAGCCGGTCTCCTGGACGACCCCGAGGAGCCGTCGCACCCCGGCCGTCTTGGCGTCCCAGAAGGCGTCGAAGTGCCCGAAGGCGACCACGAGCGCGACGTACGCGGCGTACGAGAGGACGGCCATGGAGAGGGTCAGCGCCACCAGGCGGCGGGGCGGTCCCCAGCCGAGGAGAAGGGCGGCCGACAGCGGCAGCACGGTGATCAGCACGGCGTGGTCCTTCGTCAGGATCGCGCACCCCAGGAACAGGCCGGCCAGCAGTGCCCGGGTCCGTGGGCGTCCCGGTGGATCGGGCCGGGCCAGTCCCACCAGGACCAGGAAGCCGGCCAGCACCCACGTCATCGTCGCGGTCTCCAGGAGCACCCGGTCGTTCTGCCGGATGCAGAACAGGTCCAGGGCGAAGAGCAGTCCGGCGACCGCACCCGCACAGGGTGAACGCACCCGGGCGACGAGGAAGACGACGAGGGCCGCGGTGACCCCTGCGAGCAGGGCGTTCAACACCCGTGAGGAGTGCACGCCCGCGATGATGTCCGGGTGTTCCCCGACGAGTTTCGCCCAGCCCGCCTCGACGTAGAAGTAGCCCGGCGGGTGGAGGAAGAACAGGCCCTCGTCGGTGCGGGGGAAGCCGCCGGCGCCGGCACTGTCGCCGAGGAGCCGGTAGATGGGCTCGTCGACGAACACGTCGCCCGACCGCCCGATCTGCACCAGGCGCAGCGTCACCGTGAGCAGGGCGGCCCCGGCCGCGTACACCGAGGTCGGCACCGGTCCGCGCCGTCCGCGCGGACGGCGCGGGGCCGCCTCCGCCAACGGCGCGGTCCCGGTGGAGGAGGGCAGGGTGCGCGGGACGGTCACGGCGCGCCCCCGGTGGCCCCGCGGAGTCGGTCGGCGGCCCCGGTCCCCGTCCCGTTCGCTTCCCGGGGCTCGTCCTCGGGCAGCAGGTACACCTCGGGCACGTGCGGTATGCCGCCCCCGGGGAACAGGGCGTCGACCTGGGTCCGGTAGCCCCGGACCAGCTCCGCCTTGCGGTCGAGCCCCCGTTCCCAGGAACGCGCCACCAGTCGGTGGCGGCCGGTGAACCCCGCGTCGGCCCCGGAACTCTGGTTGTACGGGAAGTCGCTGTAGTACACCACCCGGTGGCCGCTCCGCTCGGCGGCGGCGCGGACCAGGACGTGGTCGGCGTGCCCGCCCACCCCGAGGGGTGCGAGGACCAGACCGCCGGAGCGGGCGGGCAGCAGTGCCTCGACGGTTTCCCCGACCGTGCGCAGGGTCTCGGCGTCGTGCGCGGAGATCCGGCCCCGGGACAGGTGCAGCCGGTACGTCGGGTACACATGGGTCAGTTCCGGCAGCAGCCGGGCCAGTCGGTCCGTGCCCGGGCGGGCCCGCGGCAGCTGCCGGAACAACCCGTCGACCAGGCCGACGTGGTGGCGGTCGACGCCGAGCCGTTCCAGGACCTGCCGGTCCTCTTCGCGGCGTTCGGCGAAGAGTTCCTCGGCGTCGCCGGCACGGGTCTGCTTCAGGTACTGCCGGGCCGAGAGGGTGTGGGGCGGCGGCGCGGCCTCCGTGAACAGGGTCGCGACCGTCACCGGCGCCCGCCGTCCGACCCAGCCGAGCAGTGCGCCGCAGGACAGCACGGCGTCGTCCAGGTGCGGCGAGAGCACGAGGATCGGAACGTCGGAGCCGAGTACGGTGCGGACGAAACCGGTCAGCGGGTCGTCTGCCATGACGCGCCCCTCCTCCTCGGCCGCCGTGCGGCGGCGGGTGAGTCCAGAAGCCGGTGGGCCAGGGCCAGGTAGCGGCCCGTCATCTCGTCCCACGTGTAGTGCCGTGCCGCGAGTCCGGCGCGGCGCCCCAGACGGCGCCGGAGCGCCGCGTCGGTGGCCAGCTCGTTCATGCGGGCGCCGAACGCGTCCACGTCGAAGGGCGACACGGCCACGTCGCCTCCGTCGCGCATCCAGCCCAGCGCGGGCAGGTCGAAGTGGAGCACGGGCTTGCCGTACGACATGGCCTCCAGGGCCACCAGACCGAAGGTCTCGTGCCGCGAGGGCATCGCCAGGAAGGCGCTGTCGCGGAGGAGCTGCTGCTTGCGTTCCTCCTCGGCGTAGCCCACCCAGTGGATCCGGGGACGAGCGCCGTGGGCGTGTGCGGAGACGAGCGCGGCGAGCCTCTGTTCCTCGGCGGGCGTGCCGCTGCCCGCGATCAACAGGTCGAGCGGGACCCGGGCCCGGTCGTACGCGTCGAGCAGCAGGTCCAGCCCCTTGCTCCAGGTGTCGATCCGCCCCAGGAAGAGGACGAACTGCCCGGTGCCGAGTGCCGACTCGTCGAGGGGGCGCTGCTCCACACCGTTGGGGATGACCTGGACGTCCGCCCGGGGGCTGAAGCGCCCGAGGGCCGAACCGTCCGCCGGGTTCATCGCCACGAGATGTTGGTAGAAGCGCAGTCCGAGGCGTTCGACGAGGAAGAACGGGAGGTGGTAGCGCCGCCACAGCGCCTCCGTGCTGCGTCCCTGGTCGATGCCGACGACGGGGGCGGCCGTCGCCAGGGGGAGGAAGCCCGTCGAGAACGGAGGGGTGAAGCTCTCCAGCCAGAGGTCGTGTCGGATCCGACGCGCCGCGAACGGCAGCATCGCGAGGAACAGCACCTGTCCGGCGCGCGGGCCCGCCCGGCCCACCGGGAGCCGGACGTACCGGACGCCGTCCCGTTGCTCGGAGCCACCGCGACGGCCCGCCGTCACCACGGTCACCCGGAAGTCCTCCGAGAGCCGCCGGGCCATCTTCGCGACCACCAGGGCGCCGCCGCCCCGATAGGCGGTGTTGTCGGCGTCGTCGTAGCTCGACACCACCACGTGCCGCCGTTGCCGGGCGGCTCCGTGCTCCGGCGGTGCGACCCGTTCCCGTTCCCGTTCCCGTACGACGCCGAGGACGTGTTCCAGGGCCGTCTCCGCCACCAGCGAAGGAGCCCGTTCGCCGTCCAGCCGTGTGATCCCCGGCAACCGCCGCGACCAGCTGCGGTAGCGGGCCCACCAGACGGTCGGCGGGCCGGCGACCTCCTCCCAACCGCGGCCCCGGAGCACCTCGGGGCCGGTTTCCAGCAGCAGGGTCAGGTCGTAGCGCCGGGCGGTCCGGCGGAAGACGGCCGCCGGACCGGAGCCGGCCGACAGGTCGAACTTCACCAGGCCGTCGAGCGGCCCGCGGTCCGTCACGACCACCGCCCGCCCGCCGCGCGCCCGCGCCAGCATCCGGGCCGCGGCGACCCGTGTCGCGAGCTCGCCCGCGTCCACGAAGGCATGGGCACGGCGCAGCCGGGAGTCCCGGTGCTCGGGGTCCGTGGCGCGCCGCGCCCGTCCGCCCCCGTCCGGTTCCTCCGCTGCCCGCGGCGGAACCGGGAACCGGCGACACAGCACGCAGCCGTAGCAGTGCGGGGCGACGACGCTGAAGCCCCGCTGGCCGAGCAGCGTCCGGAGCCTGCGGACCAGGGAGGACTTCCCCGCGCCGTCCGGTCCCGACACCGCCACCAGGACGGGACGGTCACGCTCCCGCGAGGAGCGGCCGTCCGGTCCTCGAAAGGTCGTCATGGCACTCGCCTCCGCAGCTTCTTGGCCGTCACCAGGGGGACCCGCAGGGCCGCCTCGCGGCCCGGGGGGCCGACCCGGCCGCTGCCCAGGAGATGCCGTGCGTGCTCGACGCCGACCCGGAGCGAGGTCCGTGCGGGCAGCGGCAGCGGCAGGGGAACGGGCTCGCCCCGGTCGAGCCGTGCCATCGCCGCCACGGCGGTGGCGAGCGCCTCCCGGCCGCCCGCGTCCCAGCCCTCCAGGGACGCTTCCCGGTGCGCCTCCGCGAGGACACCGGGCCGCAGCAACGGCCGCAGCGCCAGGAGCTCCGACAGGTCCAGGGCCAGGTTCTGGAAGAGTGCGTGCGCCAGCCAGATCCGCAGTCGGTCGGGCGGGCACGGCGTCAGCCAGGCGCAACCGTCCTCCTCCGGCGGTACGGCCCGCGCGAACAACCGCTCGGTCGGCACCACCGGCACGCCGAACCACGAGACCGAGCCGTGCAGATGGGCCGCCGGACCGCTCGGGGGCTGCAGGAGCACTTTGCTGCTCCGCTCCAGCCAGTACGTCTCGCGGTGCGCGTACCAGCCCTCCAACGCCTGCTGTGCCGCCCGCAGCCGCCCCGGGGGGACCACGAGGTCGAAGTTTCCGTACACGTAGTCCCCCGAGAGGTCGGCCTTGATCAGGACGGTCGGTATCCCCACCGCCCGCAGCCGTTCGGTGGCCGCCACGAGATTGCGTCGGAAGAGGGCCGTCGCGCCCTCCACCTCGCCCAGCGTCCCCGCGAGTTGGCGGGGGTACGCGCGGGCCAGTCGGCCCTCGACCTGGTTGTGCCGGGCCGTGACGAGCGCCTTGCGCAGCTCCTCCTCCCCGGCGGGCCGGACCCGGTCCCGCCACACGGCGTCGACCAGCAGTTCCGTCGACCGCTCGGCGCGGTCCGCCGCTCGTGCCGGGCGCGGTTTTGCACCGGGCGCCGGGGGCGGGCCCGGAGACGAGGGCCCCGCACCGTCCTGCTCGACGCCCCCGGCCGGTACGGCCGCACCCTGCCGGCCGAAGAAGCGCCACAGGGTGACGCCCCCGACGGCCACGGCGGCGGCGAACCAGGCGAGGGTGTGGGGTCGGAGCAGCAGCATCGCCCCGGCGAGCGCGAGCAGCGGTGCCACCATGCGCACGAGCGGCCGTTCCACCGCTCCGAAGCCGTTCCGGCGGGCGTGCCGCACGGCGAGCAGGGCCAGGACGGTCGCCGTTCCGCACAGTCCGCCCACCGCCATGCCCAGCACGCCGCCCGCGGCCCAGCCGGACACCAGGGCCGTCACGTACGCGACGAGCCCCACCAACAGCGTCCGCAGGACCGCGTAGTCATTGACTGCCTGGGCGAACGTCACCAAGAGGGCGAGCGCGCCGAGCGCGAGGCCCGAGGCTGCCGTACAAGCCATCAGCGTGGAGACCATGGAGTATCCCGGGGGGAAGAACGTCAGGAGCAGGGCGCCGGGCACCGTCGCGGCCACCACCGTCAGGGGCAGGGCCACCACGAGGTACATCCGGAGTGCCCGCGCGGTCAGCGGATCGCCCGCCCGGCGCCGTGACAACGCGGGCAGGAAGGCGATGGAGACGGCACCGGCGAGGAAGAGGGGGACCCTGCCGAGCATCACGGCGGCCTGGTAACTGGCCGCTGCGGAACGCTCGGTGGGCAACATCGCGACGAGCACCACGTCCACGGCGGCGAGCACCGCCACCACGCCCTGGAGGGAGGCCACGCCCATCGCCCGTTGCCACAGCCGCCGGTCGGCGCTCACCGCCCGCCACGGGCGGCGCACGGGGCCGAGGAACCGGCGCGGTCGGACGAACACATAGGGGAGGACGGCGATCCCGAACGCCGCGAGCGCACCGGTCTCGCCGAGGCCGAGCGCGGTGACGAGGAAGACGCCCACGCCGAACTTGAGGCAGGCCTCCAGGACGGTCAGCGAGGCCAGGGTGCGCAGCCGCTCGGTGCCCTGGAGCCAGCCCGCGCTGACCCGGGTGAGGAAGACCGCCAGGGTGCCGCCCGCGATGACGAGCGTCGTGACGGAGCCGGCGAACTGCAGCGCGACGCAAGCCACCACGACGGCGGCCACGGTGCCGCCCGCGAACGCGGTGATCACCGCGAAGCGGACCGCGTCGCCGCGCTCGGCGTCGGAGCCGGCCCGGGCCAGGGCCTGTGCCAGCATCCACGGCACGGTGACCACGGCGACGGCGGCGGTGCACACGATGAGCCCCTGACCGGCGGCGAAGGTGGCGTACCCGGAGACGTCCAGGAGCCGGGTGAGGAGCAGTGCGTAGGCGTAGTTGAGGCCGCCGACCAGTACGGCCCCGGTGGCGATCCAGCGCGCCCCGTGCACGGCCCTGGCCTCGTCCTGGAGGACGGACCGCGGGGAGGCGACGGAGCTCACGGCGCTCATGGCCGCCGTCCCGGCGGACGCTCGTCGGAGGACCCGTCGTCGGGTTCCGTCGCACCGAGCAGCACGTCGTGGCCGTCCGCCAGCGCGACGTCGGCCTCTGCGACGTCGAGGCGGTGCAGGGCGTTCAGCGCCCGCACCTCGTCACAGCCGTGGAGCAGCAGCCGGAAGGCGTCGCCCTCCCGCCGCCACGCGTCGGTCTGGCGCAGGGAGCGACGCACCGCCCGTTCGGTCGTGTCGGGATCGTCCGAGCTGAAGCGGGTGATCACCGACAGGTCGCTCGCCGAGCGGCGGGAGCGCCGGTGACGGTGGGTGCGCTGGAGGTCCTCCAGGACGACCCGGGCGAGCCGTTCGGCGCTGTCGTCCCACGAGAAGGCGGCGGCCCAGGCCCGGCACCGCTGCGCGGTGAGCTGCCGCGCCCCCGGTGCGGACAGCGCGTCGAGGGCCGCGGAGACCCCGCCCGCGAGGTCCCCGTCGGGGTCCAGGAGCCATCCGTTGACCCCGGGCCGGATCGCGTCCCGCAGCCCGGGCACGTCGAAGGCCAGGGCGGGGGTGCCCATGGTGTTCGCCTCGATGACGGCGAGTCCCCAGCCCTCGGCGACGGAGGGCACGACGGTCAGCCAGGCGCGTGCGAAGAGCTCCTGCTTGCGCGTTTCGCTGACGCGTCCGTGGAACACGACGGCGGAACCCACCCCGAGTTCGGCGGCGGTCTTCCGCAGCCGGTCCGCCTCCGGGCCGTCCCCGCACAGGTCGACCCGCAGCTCGGGGTGACGGCGCAGCAGCGCGGGAACGGACCGGAGGATCAGGTCGACCCGCTTCTGCGGGACGAGCCGGCTGACGACGGTCAGCGCGGGGGTGGCGGACCGCTGTCCGGCCGGTGCCGTGGACGGAGGGACGGGACGTCCGTTGGGAACGATGTGGATCGGATTGCCGAAGCCGAGTTCGCGCCGGGCGCCCTCGCGGGTCGAGGGCGAGACCACCACCACCGGACGGCCCCGGTAGACGCGTCGGCTGACCTGCTTCTCCAGCAGTCGTCCCACGGAGTTCACGGGCCACCGGAACCGGGTGTCGAACTGCTGCTGGTGGACGTGGTGGATGACGCAGATGTCAGCGGTCCAGCGGGGGGTGAAGAGCGGGGAGAAGAACGGGATGCCGTTCTGGAAGTCGACCACCGCGTCGTAGCCGTGACGGTTCCGCAGCAGGTGCGCGGCGGCTGCGGCGTACACGCCGAAGGTGCCGCCGCTCCGTACGATGCGGATCCCGTCGCGGCACTCCCGGGCGCGCGAGCCGGGGTACCGCGACGAGACGAGGGTGAGACGGGCGCCGGCCGCCGCGAACCGTCGGGCGATCTCCCAGCAGTAGGCTTCGGCGCCGCCCGCGTCGGGGTGGGCGGGGTCGCGCCAGTTGAGGAAGGCGATGTCGGTCCGGGCGAGCCGGTCGAGTGCGGTCACGGGAATCACCGGGCCAGCGAGATCCGTAGGAGGTCGGCCATCGAGCGCAGTCCGTCGCGCCGGGCCGAGAAGGTCGAACCGGGGACGTCGTGCCAGACCACCGGCACCTCCACGACGTCCTGCCCGGCCCGTACGACCCGGGCCAGCAGTTCCACGTCGAAGGCGAAGCCGTCGACGCGGCAGTCCCGCACGACCGACCGGGCCAGCGGGCCGGAGAAGAACTTGAAGCCGCACTGGG
Source organism: Streptomyces sp. NPDC058877 (assembly GCF_042742855.1). Classification (NCBI taxonomy): domain Bacteria; kingdom Bacillati; phylum Actinomycetota; class Actinomycetes; order Kitasatosporales; family Streptomycetaceae; genus Streptomyces; species Streptomyces sp. NPDC058877. Next base: position 23,608 of record NZ_JBHYMF010000054.1, read on the forward strand.
TGTCGGCCACGCCGGGCAGCGACAGGTGGGCGAGCGTACGGAAGAGCAGACCGCCGCCCCGTCGCAGCAGCGGCTGCTCCACGTCGAGGCGCGCACCGGGCGCGTGGCGCGAGGCGATCACGGCGCCGTGGCCCGCCCGCAGCAGTCGCATGACCCGGTCCAGGGTCTCCACCGGTGTCGCGTTGTCGGCGTCGGCGAAGCCGACGTACCGGGCCGAAGAGGTCGCGATCCCGCGTCGGACCGCCGCGCCCTTGCCCTGGTCGCTGCAACCGATGGCGTGCACCGGGACGGGGGAGCCGGTGAAGCGTCGGAGGACGTCGAGGGTGCCGTCGGCGCTGTTGTTGTCGACGACGACGACCGCCGAGGACCAGGGCCGCGAGGCCAGGTAGTCGATGGTGGCGGCCACGGTCGAGGGCAGTCGTCGCTGCTCGTTGAACGCGGGGATCAGCAGTTCCAGTTCCACCGGCGGGCGGACGAGCCGGCGGGGGAGCGGTGCGTGGGTGCGCGCGAGGGCCATCACGCCTCGCCTCCTCGGGAGGAAGGCGCGGGGCGCGGGGCGCGCGGTCGCGCGGGGGTCGGGGCGTGGGAGGACCCGTGGCGGACGGAGCGGTCAGGGCCGCACGGTGACGCCGGCCCGGGTGCGGGGCAGGACCCGGCCGAGCCGTGACCCCCGGCCGGTCCGGCCGACCGGCCCGAGCGGCGACCGCGTCGCGCGGTGCGGGTGTGGGTGGTGCGGGAGCGGCGCCGCCGTGCGGTGCCGCGCGGCCTGCACGCTCGGCTTCGGGGCGTGGGGGCGGCGCGGGCGATCCGGTCGGATGCCCGGCGCGCAGGGTGGGGGTTCGGGGGACGGCCGGGGGCACGGCGGCGGGCGTCGGAGAGGGGCCAGTCGGTCATCCGCCGCAGGGGGTGCGGCGCGGGTGCCACCTGCGTTCGACGGAGGGGAACGGAGGTCACGACGAGCCTCTTTCTGCAACCGACCCTGCCGCTGGTGTGTGCTCAGGGTCCGATCTGTGCTGAAATGTTGCTCCTCTCAGCGTTAGCATCCTTCTGATGCTTTCGTCAACCGCGGGAGGCACGGGGGCCGCGGGGGCCGCGGAACGGTCCGTGTGCCAGTCGCGACAGGGCGTTGTGCGGCCGCTCGTCCACCAGGGTGCCGAGGATCCGGGTGCCGTCGCGGATCGTGCGCATGTGCGACGGGCCGTGACGGCGGGGCAGTTCGAGGCTCGGCACCTCCGCGACGCGCAGACCGTAGTGCAGCGCGTGCGCGACGAGTTCGGCACCGAGCTCGACGCCGTCCTCGTGCAGGTCGAGGAGTTCGACGAAGGGGCGCCGGAACGCGCAGAATCCGTACCAGAGGTCCGTGAGGTGCTGGCCGTACAGGCGGCGGGCGACGCGCAGCAGCGCACGGTGCCCGAGGCGCCGCGACAGCGGATGGTCGGCGCAGTCCCCGCCCGCGATGAAGCGCGAACCCTTCACGAAGTCGTAACCGCTGTCCAGGCAGTGCAGGTAGTGCGGGATCTCGTGCGGTGACATGCTGCCGTCGGCGTTCATCAGGACGATCAGGTCCCCGGTCGCCGCGAGCAGGGCGGCGTGTGGAATGTCGCCCCGGGTGGCGTCCCAGGGGCCGAGTCGGCGCACGTCCATCCTCCCGTTCCCTTCGCGCTTCCCGCCCCGAGGTGCGGGGGCCCCGATCAGGACCACCTCCTGCACGCCCGTCGGCACCTGCTCCAGGAGTCGGTCGAGCGCTGCTCCCGGGTCTCCGTCGCCGGGGCGGACGGTGAGGACGAGGCTCACGGTCCGGGTGCCGGAACGGGGCGTGGGGGCGGTCGGGCGGCGCAGCGGATGCCCGTCGCTGCTCATCGGGGATCGCCAGTCATCGGCACGGCCCCGCCCTTCGGCCCTGTTCGGCGGCCCGGCCCTGGACGCCGGCCCGCGCTCTTCAGCGTCCTGCGGGCGCACCGAGGCCGTCAAGGCGGGTGCAAGGGTATGCGGGAGCCCGGGAAGGGATGGGCGGCAGCCCCGAGCCCGCTCCCGAGGGCTCTCCGCGCCTCTCCCCGAGGGGACGGTGCGGGGTCGCCGTGTGCTTCCCGGCGGGGCGGTGGGGGACGGTGTCCGCGCCGTCGTGCACCAGGCCGCGGGACGGGATGCTCCTCCCGGGCACGGGGCCGGACGGTGCCCTGCTCACTGCCGGACACCTGCACATGACCTCCTAAAGGAATACAATCCCGTCATGGCAGGGCGAATTGAAGACTATGCCCTCGTCGGTGACCTGGAGACGGCCGCGCTCATCGGAACCGACGGGTCCGTCGACTGGTGGTGCGCACCCCGCTTCGACTCGCCCGCCTGTCTCGCAGCCCTCCTCGGGGCACCGGACCACGGCCGTTGGATCCTCGCCCCGGTCGGAACGCCCCTGTGCACGCGGCGGAGTTACCGCGGTGACACGCTCGTGCTCGACACCGTCTGGGAGACCCTCTCCGGCACCCTGAGGATCACCGACTTCATGCCGCCCCGCGCGCCCTGCTTCCCGTCCGGCGGGGGTCCGAGGATCGTCCGGATCGTCGAGGGGATCGCCGGACGGGTCGCGGTGCACGGCGAGTTGAGGGTCCGCTTCCACCACGGCAGCATCGTCCCCTGGACCCGGTCGACGGACCGACGCACCGTCATCTCCGTCGCCGGGCCCGACGCCACCCACCTCTCCTGCGGGCCGGGCGTCGAACTCACCGTCACCCCCGACCGCACGACCTGCGAGTTCACCGTCACGGCCGGCCAACGGGTTGCCTTCGTCCTCGGTTGGCGCCCCTCACACGCCCCCGCGCCCCCGGCCTACTCGCCCGCTGACGTCGCGGCAGCCCTCGCCCACACCCTCGCCTTCTGGGGAGACTGGGCCTCCGTCCTGCGCTACGAGGGCCCCGCACGCGAGGTCGTGATCCGCTCGCTGCTCACCCTCAAGGCCCTCACCTACGCCCCCAGCGGCGGCATCGTCGCCGCCGCCACCACCTCCCTCCCCGAATCCATCGGAGGCCGGCGCAACTGGGACTACCGCTTCTGCTGGTTGCGGGACTCCACCTTCACCCTGTCCTGCCTGCTCCGCAGCGGATACCGGAGGGAGGCGCTGGCCTGGACGGAGTGGCTGCTGCGCGCCGTCGCCGGAGATCCCGCCGACCTCCAGCCGCTGTACGGGGTCGAGGGACAGCGCAGACTCCCCGAGACGCACGCCGACTGGCTTCCCGGCTACGAGGGTTCACAGCCCGTCAGGTTCGGCAACGCCGCCGTCGACCAGTTCCAGCTCGACGTCTACGGAGAGGTGCTCAGCACCGTCTACTCCGCGGTCCGGGCCGGTGTCGTCCTCGACCGCCCGACCTGGGCCCTGATCGCCTCGCTCCTGGAGTACCTCGGGCAGCGCTGGCGGGAACCCGACGAGGGCATCTGGGAGGTCCGGGGGCCACGACGCCACTTCGTCCACTCCAAGGTCATGGCCTGGGTCGCCGCCGACCGGGCCGTCCGTCTGGCGCGCGTCGCCGGACTGCGCGGTTCCCTCCCGCACTGGCAGGCGCTGCGCGCCGAACTGCACGCCGAGGTCTGCGCCCGCGGCTGGAGCGGGGAACAGCACTCCTTCACCCAGTCCTACGGGAGCAGCCAGGTCGATGCCACCGCCCTGCTGATCCCCCGGCTCGGGTTCCTCCCCGCCGGCGACCCGCGCGTCCTCGGCACCGTCCGGGCGATGGAACGGCTCGACGACCACGGGTTCCTGCGCAGGTACGGCGACGTCCGCGACGGGGGCAGGCACGACCTCGACGGCCTCGGCGGCACGGAGGGGAGCTTCGTCGCCTGCACCCTCTGGTACGCCGACGCCCTCGCCATGACCGGGCGCACCGACGAGGCGCGGGTCGTCTTCGAGCGGGTCCTCGCGGTCCGCAACGACGTCGGTCTCCTCGCCGAGGAATGGGACCCGGTGGCCGGTCGGCAGCTCGGCAACACCCCCCAGGCGCTCAGCCACGTCGCCCTGGTGAACACGGCTTTCACCCTGTACGGCACGCGCCGCCGCGATCGTGACCGCTCCCGCCCCCTCGCCGTGGCGTGAACGCGCCCCCGCCGGCACGGAGCCTGCGGGGTGTCCGACGGCCAGTGCGTCAGGGTCTCCGCGCTCCGGAGCCGTTCCGACCCGACGGCACCGCGCGGGCCCGGTACGGCCGCCGCCGGGTGCGGTCCCCACGACCCCTCGGCGTGTCGTTCGGGTGACTCCAGCGGGCGCAGCGGGCGGGCCTGGGGTCGAATCGGGGCATGGCTTCCTATGACAGGCTCCGTGCGGGCGGCTCCCCGAGACCGCTGGAGACCGGTGACACCTGGTGGTACGCCGCCGTGGCCGGCGAGGCCGCCGGCTCGTTCAGCACGCGGGTCCGCACCCGGACCCGCCGTGCCTGCCTCGGGGCCGTCCTCCTCCTCACGATCGTCTACGCGGGACTCGTGCTCACCGCGACCGGCCGCCGCTGGGGTGACGCCGCCGTCACCGGCCGGCGCGCGGACGGGACCGCCGCCACCGTGCTCCGCGACCACCCCTCGCTCGCCGGCCTCACCACCCTGTCCCTGGTCCTCGGCTGCGTCCTCCTGCTCGCCGTCGGCCTCGTGCGCAAGCGGTACGCCCTCACCGCCGCCGCCACCGGCGCGGTCGTCACCGCCCTCGCCGTCACCGGGCTGCTCCAGCGGTACGCGCCCAGGCCCCGCCCCGTCGACACCGTCGGCGGCCTCGATCCGAGCGGCTTCCCCAGCATCCAGACCACCCTCGCCCTCGGCGTCGCCCTCGCGCTGGTCCTCGTCGTCCCGTACCGGCTGCGCACGCTCGCCGTCGGCGCGGCCACGCTCTGGGCCGTCGGAGTCGGCGCCTACACCATCGCCGCCGGACAGCACCGGCCCGGGGACGTCATCGCCGCCGCCCTGGTGGCCCTCGCCGTCACCTCCGGGCTCCTCGCCCTCCTCGCCCGGAAGGGCAGGGTCCGCCCCGGCCCGCGGCGCGGCCCCGCCCTGCCCGGCCTTCCCGTGACCGTCCCGCTCGTCCTCCTCACGCTGGTCGGCCTCGGCGCCGGGTTCTGGCTGCTCGGCGACGCCCTCGCACTTCCCGCCACCGCCCCGTACGACCCGGTCGAGCTCCGTCTCGCCCACCGCTGCGGCCAGGCCCTCGCCGCGGGGGTGGTCGCCGCCGCCGGGCTGACCCTGCTCATGGTGCTGCGGCGCGTCGACGTGGACGGCGCCCCCGCCCCGTACCGGCTCGGCGGTCCCTTCGTGGAGGCCGCGGGAGTCCCGCACGACGCGGAGCTCGTGGGGCCCTTTACCGAGGACCGCGATCACGAGATATCTTGATGTCGAGCAATCTCGCATACGCAGACGTGGAGCGGAGCACCTGGTGACTGACTCGACCATCATCTACACCCACACTGACGAGGCGCCTGCCCTGGCGACGTACTCGTTCCTGCCCGTGATCCAGGCGTATGCCTCGCAGGCCGGCGTCACGGTCGAGACGCGTGACATCTCCCTCGCGGGCCGCATCATCGCCGTCTTCCCCGAGTTCCTGGAGGAGGGCCAGCGCATCGCCGACGCCCTCTCGGAGCTCGGTGACCTGGCCAAGACGCCCGGCGCCAACATCATCAAGCTGCCGAACGTCTCGGCGTCCATCCCGCAGCTCAAGGCCGCGATCGCCGAGCTCCAGGCCCAGGGCTACGCCCTCCCGGACTACCCGGACGACCCGCAGACGGACCAGGACAAGGACGTCCGCGCCCGTTACGACAAGATCAAGGGCTCGGCCGTCAACCCGGTCCTGCGCGAGGGCAACTCCGACCGCCGCGCTCCGGGCTCGGTCAAGAACTACGCCAAGGCCCACCCGCACCGCATGGGCGCCTGGACCCCCGAGTCCAAGACCAACGTCGCCACGATGAGCGAGAACGACTTCGCCTCCACGGAGAAGTCGGTCGTCATGGAGAAGGACGACACCCTCCGCTTCGAGTTCGCCGCCGCCGACGGCACCGTCAGCGAGCTCCGCGCGCCGCTGAAGGTCATCGCCGGCGAGGTCGTCGACGCCGCCGTCATGCGCGTCGCCGCCCTGCGCACCTTCCTCGGCGAGCAGGTCGCCCGCGCCAAGGCCGAGGACGTGCTCTTCTCCGTGCACCTCAAGGCCACGATGATGAAGGTCTCCGACCCGATCGTCTTCGGCCACGTGGTGCGCGCCTTCTTCCCGAACACCTTCGCCAAGTACGGCGAGGCGCTCGCTGCCGCGGGCCTCTCCCCGAACGACGGCCTCGGCACCGTCCTGGGCGGCCTGGACGCCCTCCCGAACGGCCTGGGCGCCGAGATCAAGGCCTCCTTCGAGGCCGAGCTCGCAGAGGGCCCCGCCCTCGCGATGGTCGACTCCGACAAGGGCATCACCAACCTGCACGTGCCGTCCGACGTCATCGTCGACGCCTCGATGCCGGCCATGATCCGCACCTCCGGCCACATGTGGGGCCCCGACGGCCAGGAGGCCGACACCCTCGCGGTCCTCCCGGACCACAGCTACTCCGGCGTCTACCAGGCCGTCATCGAGGACTGCCGTGCCCACGGCGCCTTCGACCCGGCGACCATGGGTTCCGTCCCGAACGTCGGCCTCATGGCGCAGAAGGCCGAGGAGTACGGCTCCCACGACAAGACCTTCGAGGTGGCGCAGGCCGGCACCGTCCGCCTGGTCGACTCCGAGGGCAACGCCGTCCTGGAGCAGGAGGTCGCCGAGGGCGACATCTTCCGCGCCTGCCAGACCAAGGACCTGCCCATCCAGGACTGGGTCAAGCTCGCCGTCACCCGCGCCCGCGCCACCGGCGCCCCGGCCGTCTTCTGGCTGGACGAGAACCGCGCCCACGACGCGCAGCTCATCGCCAAGGTGAAGCAGTACCTGCCGGAGCACGACACCGAGGGCCTGGACATCAAGATCCTCTCCCCGGTCGAGGCCACCGCGTTCTCCCTGGAGCGCATCCGTCGCGGTGAGGACGCCATCTCCGTCACCGGAAACGTCCTCCGCGACTACCTGACCGACCTCTTCCCGATCCTGGAGCTGGGCACCAGCGCCAAGATGCTGTCGGTCGTCCCGCTGATGGCTGGTGGCGGCCTCTTCGAGACCGGCGCCGGTGGTTCCGCCCCCAAGCACGTCCAGCAGCTCGTCAAGGAGAACTACCTCCGCTGGGACAGCCTCGGTGAGTTCTTCGCCCTGGCCGCCTCCTTCGAGCACCTCGCGACGAGCACGGGCAACACCCGCGCCCAGGTCCTGGCCGACACCCTCGACCGCGCCACCGGCACCTTCCTCAACGAGGACAAGTCGCCGACCCGTCGCCTCGGCGGCATCGACAACCGCGGCAGCCACTTCTACCTGGCCCTCTACTGGGCCCAGGAGCTGGCCAAGCAGACCGACGACGCCGAGCTGGCCAAGGCCTTCGGTCCGCTCGCGGAGACCCTGACCGCGAACGAGCAGAAGATCGTCGACGAGCTGATCGCCGTCCAGGGCTCCCCGGCCGAGATCGGTGGCTACTACCAGCCCGACCCGGCCAAGGCCGCGGCCGTGATGCGCCCGTCCACCACCTTCAACGAGGCCCTCGGATCCCTCGCCTGATCCGGCGCGAGACCCGCACCGCCCCGGCCGGAACTCCTCCGGCCGGGGCGGTCCCGTCAGTGGCGCAGATGGATTCCGGGTGTGAACCTGGATGGATGAGTTGGGCATCTTGGACGACCGCCGGTGTTTACACCGGGCGAGGTGGGGTGCTGACCGACGAGGCCGGCGTCGTCACGGGCGATTTGACCGTGCACACGACGTGGGCCGAGCGCGAAGCACGCGTGGCCGTGCAGTACAGCGGCGCGTCCGACTGGTTCACCATGTCGGGCAGTCCCGTTCCGTGCGCATCGGAGGAGGAGAGCCGCGACCTGCACGACGCCGTCGTGGCAGCCGTTCGGGAGGGGAACCGGGCCACCGTCCCGACCCTGCCCGCCGCACCACCGGTGTAGGGTCCCGCGCCGGGCACCGGAGCACTGGAGCACCGGACGCGAGACGCACCGGAAGAAAGTGTTATTCCTCCCGAGCCCACGGGTCTCCACAGGAAGGGGGACTCGGACCCAGGGATGAGGGAGCAGAGCCATGCACAGCGACGAGCGACGCACCACCGTGCTCGTGGAGGCGGCCAGGGCCGGTGACGCGCGCGCCAGGGACGAGCTGGTGCGTGCCCACTTCCCGCTCGTCCACAACATCGTCGGCCGCGCCCTCGACGGCCACGCCGACACGGACGACATCGTCCAGGAGACGATGGTCCGTGCCCTTGACGGCCTCGGCGGTCTCCGCGATCCCTCCCGCTTCCGGTCCTGGCTGGTCGCCATCGCCATGAACGGCATACGGCGCCGCTGGCGGGAGAAGCGACAGGCGCCCGTGCCCGGTCTCGACCGGGCCGCGGACCTCGCCGATCCGGCCGGTGACTTCACCGAGCTCACGATCCTCCGCCTCGGCCTCTCCGGGCAGCGCCGCGACGTGGCCCGCGCCACCCGCTGGCTCGACGGGGACGACACCGAACTCCTCGCCCTGTGGTGGTTGGAGGCCGCCGGTGAACTCACCCGTGCCGAGCTCGCCGAGGGCCTCGGCGTCCCCCCGCGACACGCTGCCGTCCGCGTGCAGCGGATGAAGGAGCGCCTCGACACCGGACGCGCCGTGGTGCGGGCCCTGGACGCCGTCCCGCAGTGCCCGGAGCTGGCGACGATCCTGGAGCCCTGGGACGGCAGCCCCTCGCCGCTCTGGCGCAAGAGGATCGCCCGCCATCTGCGGGCCTGCACGGCCTGCACCTCCCGCGCGACCGGCCGCCGGGGCCTCGCTCCCGTCGAGGGCCTGCTCGTCGGGATCGGCCTGGTGCCGCCGCTGGCGGCTGCCGCATCCACGCACGGGCCGGTGACGGAGTACGCGGCGCACATGCAGGTTCCCCCTCCGGACCACTCCGCACCCGCCGTCTCCCCGGACGGCGGACCCGCGGCCCCCTCCTCCCCGCACGGACCCTCCGGGCAGACCGGCCCCACCCACCGCGCCCCCGCCCGGGACGGCCGGTGGACCCCGATGCGGCGCGCGACCGCGGCCGGGGCCGCGGCCGTCGCCGTCCTCGGAGCGGTCGTCCTCCTCGCACCGCCAGAACCGGAGGCGCGCCTCGAGCCCGAGCGGCCGGTCGCAGCCCCTCCGCCCACGACCACCCCGGCCCCGGTCCCGCCGAGCCCGGTGGCCACCACCACCCCTCCCGCACCGACGACCACCCCTCCGGCCCCCCGGACCACCACGCCGCCCCCGCCCGCACCCGGACCGGGGGAGCAGGTGACCGCGCTGGTCAACCAGTTGCGCGCGAAGGCCGGTTGCCCGTCGCTGCGAACCGACCCCCGGTTGGTCCGGGCCGCCCGTGACTACGCCCGTGACATGGTCGTGCGCGGCTACTACGGCCACAGCAGCCCCGAGGGCGACTTCGCGGACGCCCGGATCACTGCGGTCGGGTACGAGTGGAGCGCCTGGGCCGAGAACCTGGCACGGGGGGCGAAGGACCCGTCGACCGTGGTCGAGGACTGGCGGGACGGTGCGATGCACGAGGAGAACATGCTGAACTGCCGCTACCGGGACACCGGTGTGGCGTCGGTGCCCGGTCCCGGCGGCACGATCTGGGTGCAGAAGCTGGCCGCCCCCGCCTCCTGAGCCGGGTCGGGGACCCGGCCGAACCGGGGCGCGGGCTCAGCGTCTGGTGCCGAAGTCCTGTACCCACCAGGGCCCGTTGGCGCTGAGGGTCACCCCGACGCCGATGTCCTTGAACGCACAGTTGAGGATGTTCGCCCGGTGGCCGGGACTGTCCATCCAGTCCTTCATGGCCCGGGCCGGGGTCTTCGGCCCGCGATGGATGTTCTCCCCCCAGGACGACCAGGCGTAACCGGCGCTGCTCATCCGGTCACCCGCGTCCCGGCCCTCCGGGCTGTGGTGCTCGTAGTATCCGCGGGCGGACATGTCGTCGGAGTGCTCCTGGGCGGCCCTCCGGAGCCGTCCTTCGGACCGGAGCGGGCTGCAACCGGCCTTCTTCCGCTCGGCATTGGCCAGGGCGACGACGTCCTGGACGTACCGGGCGGTGGTCCCGACCGCCGTCGGTCGTTCCGGGGCGGAAGCGGCGACCGCCGTCGTGCCGGTCGCCGGGGCGGCCACGTACATCCCGGTCGCCACGGTGAGCACCGCGGCCGCACTGCCGACGGCCAGGACCGCAGTGCGGAACGACGGGCGGTGCGGCGCCTGCCGTCGCACCCCACCGCCCCTGCGGTGCCGGCCGCCGGAGCGCCCCACCGCTCGGATCCGGTCGGGGGGCTCGGGGCGCACGCGGTTCTCGGGGCGTTCGGGACGGTCGGGCCGGTCGTGGTGCTGCATGGAGCTCCGCTCTCTCGCCGAGGTCGCCGGACGGACCGGTGCTGGGGCAGCCACCGGGGCGACGGCGGTAACACTTTCCGTCCCCGACCGGTCCGACACTCCTCGTCAACGCGGCGCGTCAACGACCTCCCGAGGCCGTCAGCCCTGCGGGACGACCGCCACCGGGCAGGGCGCGAGGTGGAGCGCCGCGTGCGCCACGGAACCGATCCGGGGGCCGATGGCTCCTCGGCGAGCCCGCCGACCGACCACCAGCAGTTGGGCACCGCCCGAGGCGGAGAGCAGGACCTGGCCGGCGCTGCCCAGCTCGACGTGCTCGATCACCGGCACGTCGGGGAACCGCTCCCGCCAGGGTGCCAGCGCCTCGCGCAGTTCCTTCTCCTCGTACGGGACGAGCCCGCCGGCCTCGTCCGCGAGCCGCATCGACGCCGGGCTGTACGCGTACAGCGGCGGCAGGCTCCACGCGCGCACGGCCCGCACCGACGCCCCGCGCGCAGCGGCGGCCTCGAAGGCGAAGCCGAGCGCTGCAGCACTGTCCTCCGGGCTGCCGAGCTGGCCGACGAGCACGTACCCCGAGGGAGGCTCGGCCGGCTCGCCGTCGCGGGACCGGACGGCGACGACGGGACGGGAGGCGGCGGCGATGATCTGCTGCCCGTACGAGCCCAGCAGGAAGCCGGCGACGGCTCCGTGCCCGCGCGAGCCGATGACCAGCATCTCGGCCCGCTCTTCGATGCCGAGCAGCGCGGAGACCGGGACGTCGGGGAGCAGTTCCGCGGTGAGGGTGAGACCCGGGTGGCGCTGCGCGATCGTGGCCTCGGCCTCGTGCAGGACGGCGCGGGCCGCACGCTGCTGGGTCTCGGGGTCCTGGACGAGGGGCAGGTCGAGGGGCTCCCAGCGCCACGCGTGCGCGAGTCGCAGCGCGAGCCCCCGGTGCTCGGCCTCGCGGGCGGCCCAGTCCGCCGCGGCCAGGCTCTCCGGGGAACCGTCGACTCCTGCGACGATCTCACGACTCATCGGGCTGCCTCCGTCGGTGCGATGACGGGCCCGCCCACCGGCTGGCCCTCCTGCACCCCATTCTGGGTCCAACGGCGGTGTGGGGAGAGGGCCGGACGTCCCGATCCACCGGTCCGTCCGGCCCCGTCCCCGTAGTGGAGGGGCCGGTGGTTCGGGTGGAGAGCGGCGTACCGGGATCCCGCCCGTGCGGTGTGCCGGGCCCGCGGGCACCGCGCGGGGACCTTCCCGGGGGCGCTCGACCGGGACCGTCCCCCGTCGGGGGAGACCACGGCCGTCAACCGATGCGGTGGCCCGTCAGAGGGGCCGTTTCGTCGCCCGTGCCCGCACGCACCCCGCGCAGGAACGCCTCCAGGGCTTCCAGGGAGCTGGTCGAGGGTTCCCACTCCAGTTCCCGCCGGGCCCGCTCGGTGGCGAGCAGCGGGAGGTGGCGCAGCGCGTCGAAGAGGCCCGGTGAGGCCGGGGCCAGCCGCAGCCGCCAGGCCGCGGACAGGGCCCCCCGTACCGCCGCTGCGGGCACCTTGACCGTTCGGGCGTGGAGGAGGTCCCCCAGCACCGCCGCGTCGACCACCGGTTCCGCGGCGAGGTTGAACGCCCCCCGGACGTCCCGGAGGAGCGCCCTGAGATAGGCGTCGGCCGCATCCTCGGTGTGCAGGACCTGGAAGCGGAGGCCCGTGAACTCCGGGAGCAGCGGCAACAGATCGGGGCGCACCAGCTGTCCGGGGAAGAACCGGCCCGCGAAGATCCGCCGCTGTCCGCTCGCCGCCTCTTCCTTGAACAGGAACGCCGGGCGCATCCGGACCACCCGGGTCAACGGGTGGTCCCGCTCGAACGTGTCGAGCACCCGTTCCAGATAGGCCTTCTCCCGGGTGTACGCGGCCCCCGGCCAACCGTGCGTCGGCCAGGCCTCGGACACCGGGGCGCCGCCCTCGGGGCCGGGGGAGTAGGCGCCCACCGACGAGGCGTGCACCAGGACGGGCACCCGTGCCGCCGCCACCGCCTCGAAGAGGCGGACCGAGCCCAGGACGTTGGTCCGCCAGGTCTCCACCGGATCGTGGGTCGGACCGAACCGCCAGGCCAGGTGTACGACCGCATCCGCGTCCGCCACGTACTGGGCGAGCCGGGGCTCGTCCCCCTCGCGGGAGAGGTCCAGTTCGGCCCACTCCACGCCCGGGAGGGTCAGGTCCGGGCGGCGTCGGGCGATTCCGAGGACCGAGTCGACGGCCGGCTCGCGCGCCAAGAGCCGGACCAGGCTCGTCCCCACGTTGCCGGTGGCGCCCGTGACGACCACGCGCGAAATCGTGCTCGGGTTCATGGTTCCGACCCTCCGCCATGAGCAGCCGGAGCGCACGCCGGCGGCCCGTGACGGGACTTCGGTCACCCAGCGTGTTCGCATGGGTCGCGGGCGTGGCCGCCGACCGCGACGATGGATCGCACCAGGAGACAGGAGGCCCCCATGCTGCTGCCCGACAGGAACGCGGTCGACCGGTTGCTGCGGCACTTCCGCGACCAGGAGCGGACGGTGTTGAGCAGGCCGTGCGACCCGTCGGCCCGTCGGCGCTTCGAGGACACGGCGTACACCCTGTGCGTCCTCATGGGAGAACGCACCGCCCGCCAGGCCGTCCTCGCTGCCGAGCGCTATGTGACGGCGGGCGGAGATCAGAAATCGAGAAGCGTGGCCCCGGTGCCGCCACTAGCGTGACCGCAGGGCCTCCGCCCCGGTGCACGACGGGTCCACGGGCCGACGCGGGGGACCCGCTGCCAGGGACCGCGCGAGAGCTGGAGACCACGAATGAGCAAGGCCTTGCGGACGGACGTGCCCACGTCCGTTCCCCGTGCTGCCGACCGGCACGACCTGATCCGTGTGCACGGAGCCCGGGAGAACAACCTCAAGGACGTCAGCATCGAGATCCCGAAGCGCCGCCTCACGGTGTTCACCGGCGTCTCCGGATCGGGCAAGAGCTCCCTCGTGTTCGACACGATCGCCGCCGAGTCGCAGCGTCTGATCAACGAGACCTACAGCGCCTTCGTCCAGGGCTTCATGCCGAGCCTCGCCCGCCCCGAGGTCGACGTGCTCGAAGGCCTGACGACCGCGATCGTCGTCGACCAACAGCGCCTCGGTGCCGACCCCCGTTCCACGGTCGGCACCGCCACCGATGCCCACGCCATGCTCCGCATCCTCTTCAGCCGCCTCGGGGAGCCGCACATCGGCCCGCCCAGCGCGTACGCCTTCAACGTCCCCTCGGTCCGGGCCAGCGGTGCGATCACCGTCGAGCGCGGCAACCAGAGGACGGAGCGGGCGACCTTCGAGCGGACCGGCGGCATGTGCCCGGGGTGCGAGGGGCGGGGCACGGTCTCGGACATCGACCCCTCCCGACTCTACGACGACGCCAAGTCGCTCGCCGGGGGAGCGCTCACCGTTCCCGGCTACACCGCGGGCGGCTGGAACCACCGGCTCTACAGCGAGTCGGGCCTCGTGGACCGGGACAAGCCGATCCGCGAGTACACCGCGGAGGAACTCCGCGACTTCCTCCACCACGAGCCGGTCCGGATGAAGATCGCCGGCATCAACATGACCTACGAGGGTCTGATCCCGCGCATCCGGAAGTCCTTCCTGGCCAAGGAGAAGGAAGGAATGCAGCCCCACGTCCGGGCGTTCGTCGAGCGGGCGGTCACCTTCACCACCTGCCCCGACTGCGACGGCACCCGCCTCAGCGAGGGCGCCCGGGCCTCCAAGATCAAGGGGACCAGCATCGCCGATGCCTGCGCCCTGCAGATCAACGACCTCGCCGCCTGGGTCCGCGAGCTCGACGAACCCTCCGTGGCGCCACTGCTCACCGCACTCCAGTCGACCCTCGACTCGTTCGTGGAGATCGGCCTCGGCTACCTCTCCCTGGACCGGCCCTCGGGCACGCTGTCGGGCGGCGAGGCCCAGCGCGTCAAGATGATCCGCCACCTCGGCTCCGCGCTCACCGACGTCACCTACGTCTTCGACGAGCCCACCATCGGACTGCACCCGCACGACATCCGACGGATGAACGGCCTCCTCCGCCAACTCCGCGACAAGGGCAACACGGTGCTCGTCGTGGAGCACAAACCGGAGGCGATCGCGATCGCCGACCACGTCGTGGACCTCGGTCCCGGTGCCGGCACGGACGGCGGCACCGTCTGCTTTGAGGGCACCGTGGAAGAACTGCGCGCCGCCGACACCGTCACCGGCCGCCACTTCGACGACCGGGCGGCCCTGAAGGAGACGGTGCGCAAGCCCACCGGAGCCCTGGAGATCCGGGGCGCTTCGACGCACAACCTCCGGGACGTCGACGTCGACGTCCCGCTCGGGGTGCTCACCGTCGTCACCGGGGTCGCCGGTTCCGGCAAGAGCTCGCTCGTCCACGGGCTCCCTCCCCGCGGGCGAGGACGTGATCTCCGTCGACCAGGGGGCGATCCGCGGCTCCCGGCGGAGCAACCCCGCCACCTACACCGGGCTGCTGGACCCGATCCGCAAGGCCTTCGCCAAGGCCAACGGCGTGAAGCCGGCGCTGTTCAGCGCCAACTCCGAGGGCGCCTGTCCCACGTGCAACGGCGTGGGCGTCATCTACACCGACCTCGGCATGGTGGCGGGCGTCTCCTCGCCCTGTGAGGACTGCGAGGGCAAGCGGTTCCAGCCCTCGGTGCTCGGGTACCTCCTCGGCGGCCGGGACATCAGCGAGGTGCTCGCCATGTCCGTGACCGAAGCCGTGGAGTTCTTCGGCCCCGGCGGGGCACGCATCCCGGCCGCGCAGCGGATCCTCGCCCGGCTGGCCGACGTCGGCCTCGGCTACCTGAGCCTCGGACAGCCGCTCACCACGCTCTCCGGCGGCGAGCGGCAGCGGCTCAAGCTGGCCACGCACCTGGGCGACGGGGGAGGGGTCTACGTCCTCGACGAGCCGACCACCGGCCTCCACCTCGCGGACGTCGAACAACTCCTCGGTCTGCTCGACCGCCTCGTCGACTCCGGCAAGTCCGTCATCGTCGTGGAGCACCACCAGGCGGTCATGGCCCATGCCGACTGGATCATCGACCTCGGCCCCGGCGCCGGCCACGACGGCGGTCGGATCGTGTTCGAAGGCACGCCCGCGGACCTCGTCGCAGCCCGGTCCACCCTCACCGGAGAGCACCTCGCGGAGTACGTCGGCGCCTGAGCGGAACCGTGCCTGCCGTCCGGGGCTCGGGCGTCCGCCGTTCGCCGGCGTGACGGAGCGCGGGCAGACGCACCGCACGCTCGTGTGCACCGCCCGCTCCTCCTGGCCCCGGGCCCCGCCCCCCGCCCCGTCGACGGGTGCGGTGTCCGTCACCGCACCGTTCCCGATCGGTCCTCCCGCGGGCCAGCAGCCGGACCGTGCGGCGCCCACCGAACCGTCGCCGGCACGACCCCGGTTCGATGTCTCCAGTGGCGCCGCACGACCGGCGGTCCTCGATGGCACAGGGGTCAGGCCCGGTGGCCCGCCCAGCGCCGCCACCCCCACAGGGCGAGCGCGGCCCCGCAGGCCGAGCCCACCAGGGCCAGGGGAAGCCCGGCCGACGGACCGGGCTCCTCCGCCTCCCCGGAGGTCTTCCGGGGAGAAACGACCGCCATCGGCTCCGCCCCGGCCCGGGGCACCGGCCCCGCGGCCCGGACCCCGTGGTCGTCACGCGCCACCGCCACGGCCCGGGCCTCCGATTCGGCCGCGGCCTTCGCCCGTGCCGGAGCCAGCGTGCCCACCGGCTGCACCTGCCCGGACGCCTCGAAACCCCAGTCGAGCAGCGCCCGCGCCTCCTCGTACACGGCGAACCCACCGCCCGCCTGGGGATTCATCACCGAGACGACCAGGGTCCGGTCGCCCCGGCGGGCCGCTGAGATCAAGGTGTTGCCCGCGTTGCTCGTGTAGCCGTTCTTGATCCCGAGCAGCCCCGGGTAACGGGTCACGCCGTTCTCTCCCGTCAGGAGCCGGTTGGTGTTGGCGATGCCGTACGACCAGGAACCCGCCGGGAAGTCCGCGTACCGCGTCGAGCAGTACCGCGCGAACGCGGGGTCCTGGAGCCCGGCACGTCCGAAGACCGCCAGGTCGTACGCCGAGGACACCTGGCCGGGGGCGTCGTAGCCGTCCGGGGAGACCACGTGGGTGTCCTCGGCGCCCAGCGCGCGGGCCTTCTCCTGCATCTGCCGGGCCATGGAATCCCAACCGCCGTTCATCGCGGCCAGCACGTGCACGGCGTCGTTCCCCGAGCTGAGGAAGACGCCGTTCCACAGGTCCGAGACCTTGTACGTGTACCCCTCCTTCACTCCGACCAGGCTGCTGCCCGCACCGATTCCGGTCAGCTCGGAATCGGCCACGGTGTGCTGCTCGGAGGGCTTGTGGTGGGGCAGCGCGGTCAAGGCGAACAGTGCCTTCAGGGTGCTGGCCGGCGGCAGCTTCCGATGGGCGTTCCGCGCGGCGAGCACATCGCCCGAGGAGGCGTCCGCCACCACCCAGGACAGGGCGGAGACGGAGGGCACGGCAGGGGCGCCCGGTGACCTCTGCACCTGTACGCCCTTCCGGTCGAGCCGGGCCGGGTCGACGAACCGGCGCGCGGGGGGCGTGGGTTCCTCGACCGAAGCCGCGACGCGCGAGACGAGGGTGACGGGGGAGGCCGTGGCCGCCGGAACGGGCAGCACGAACAGCAGCGCCGCGGTACCGGCGGCAGCTTGACGGACAGCTGACGTGACGATCATTCAGCCACCGTAAGAAGGAGGCGCGGAGCGTGCAGATCGGAGTGCGCCGACCGGACTAGCGGCCGTGGCGTACGGCGGCGCGTCGTGCGTCCGCCCGGGTGGCGGGCAGACCCCGGCGGCCGTGGCGGAGAGGACCGGTACCACCGGCCGCGGCGCCGTCCTTCCGGACCGCCGCCGCGGCC
>NZ_JBHYMF010000055.1:0-40779 GCF_042742855.1 Streptomyces sp. NPDC058877
CCCTCCGCACCCGGGCCCCTTCCCCTTTTCCCCGCCTTCTGCTCGTGCTCCGCACCCGTGGGGCGGCCGTTCGCGTGGGGCGGCAGGAACGTGATCGGGCCCGGCTCCCCTGGTGGGGGGCCGGGCCCTTCGTCGTGCGGTGGCACCGCCATGCAGCACCGCAGGACGGTCTTTATCCGAAGCGGCCGGAGATGTAGTCCTCGGTCGCCTGGACGCTCGGGTTGGAGAAGATGCGCTCGGTGTCGTCCAGCTCGATCAGCTTGCCGGGCTGGCCGACGGCCGCCAGGTTGAAGAAGGCCGTGCGGTCCGAGACGCGGGCGGCCTGCTGCATGTTGTGCGTCACGATGACGATCGTGAAGCGTTCCTTCAGCTCGCCGATGAGGTCCTCGATGGCCAGGGTGGAGATCGGGTCGAGGGCGGAGCAGGGCTCGTCCATCAGCAGGACGTCCGGCTCGACGGCGATGGCCCGCGCGATGCACAGGCGCTGCTGCTGACCGCCGGAGAGGCCGGAGCCCGGCTTGTTGAGGCGGTCCTTGACCTCGTTCCAGAGGTTGGCGCCCTTGAGGGACCGCTCGACGATGTCGTTCAGCTGGGACTTCTTGTAGCTGCCGTTGAGGCGCAGGCCCGCCGCCACGTTGTCGAAGATCGACATGGTGGGGAAGGGGTTCGGACGCTGGAAGACCATGCCCACGGTGCGGCGCACGGCGACCGGGTCGACGTTCGTCCCGTACAGGTTCTCGTCGTCCAGCATCACCTTGCCCTCGACGCGGCCACCCGGGGTGACCTCGTGCATCCGGTTCAGGGTGCGCAGGAAGGTGGACTTGCCGCAGCCGGAGGGGCCGATGAAGGCGGTCACCGAGCGCGGCTCGACGGTCATCGAGATGTCGTCGATCGCCTTGTGGGCGCCGTAGTAGGCGGAGAGGCCGCTGACGTCGATTCGCTTGGCCATGTGAATCACTTCCAATTTACCGCGGTCAGCGGCCGGTCTTCGGGGCCTTCCAGCGGGCGATGCCGCGGGCCACCAGGTTGAGGATCATGACGAAGGCGATCAGGACGAGCGCGGCGGCCCAGGCGCGGGCCACGGCGGCGTCGGTGCCGACCGCGTACTGCTCGTACACGTAGAGCGGCAGGGAGGACTGGGCGCCTTCGAAGGGGTTCGGGTTGATGAGCTTCGTACCGAACACGAGGAGCAGGACCGGGGCCGTCTCACCGGTGATGCGGGCGACCGCGAGCATGACGCCCGTGGTGATGCCGCCGATCGCGGTGGGCAGGACCACCTTCAGGATCGTGCGCCACTTGGGGATGCCGAGGGCGAGGGAGGCCTCGCGGAGCTCGTTCGGGACGAGCTTGAGCATCTCCTCGGTGGAGCGGACCACGACCGGCATCATCAGGATGGCGAGGGCCATCGCGCCGGCGAAACCGGAGGGGCCGAAGCCCAGCATCAGGTTCCAGGTGGCGAGGACGAAGAGGCCGGCGACGATCGACGGGATGCCCGTCATGACGTCGACGAAGAAGGTGACGGCCTGGGCCAGCTTGCCGCCGCCGTACTCGACCAGGTAGACGGCGGTGAGGAGGCCGATCGGCGCGGCGATCAGGGTCGCGATGCCGACCTGCTCGATGGTGCCGAGCAGCGCGTGGTAGAGCCCGCCACCGGCTTCGGCGTCGAGGACGCCGTTCATCGAGTGGGTGAGGAAGTAGCCGTCGAGGACTTCGAGGCCCTTGCTGAGGGTGACCCAGGCGAGGGACAGCAGCGGGACGACGGCGAGGACGAAGCACACCCAGACGACGCTGGTGGCGACGCGGTCCTTGGCCTGGCGGCTGCCTTCGACCTTGGTGGTCAGGGCGAAGGTGACGAGGACGAACAGCAGCGCGGCGACCAGGCCCCACTGGACCTTGCTCTGCCAACCGGCGGCGGCGCCGATGCCGATGCCGGCGACGATCGAGCCACCGGCGATGGCGGCCGGTGCCCAGCGGGGGAGGCGGGCGTGTGCGAGGGACCCGCGGCGCGGGGCCGCCGTGACCGGACGTTCCTGTATGGCGTGGCTCATGCCGCGGCCCCCGAGTACTCCTTGCGGCGACCGATGATCCAGCGGGCGGCGCCGTTGACCAGCAGGGTGATGACGAAGAGGACGAGACCGGAGGCGATCAGCGCGTCACGGCCGTACTCGTTGGCCTCGTTGAACTTGGCGGCGATGTTCTGGGCGAAGGTGCCACCGCCCGGGTCGAGGAGGTGGCCCGAGAGGACGAAGCTGGGGGAGAGGACGACCGCGACGGCCATCGTCTCGCCGAGCGCGCGGCCGAGGCCCAGCATGGAAGCGGAGATGATGCCGGAGCGGCCGAAGGGCAGCACCGACATGCGGATGACCTCCCAGCGCGTGGCGCCGAGGGCGAGTGCGGCCTCCTCGTGCATCCGCGGGACCTGGAGGAAGACCTCGCGGGTCACGTTGGTGATGATCGGGAGGATCATGATCGCCAGCAGGATGCCGACGGTGAACATGTTGCGGGCGACGCCCTCGCTGGACTTGTCGAAGACGTACGTCCAGCCCATGTACTGGTCGAGCCACTTGTTGAGGCCGCCCAGGTAGGGGACGAGGAAGATCGCGCCCCAGAGGCCGTAGATGATGCTGGGCACCGCGGCGAGCAGGTCGACCACGTACGCGAGCGGCTTGGCCAGCTTGCGGGGGGCGTAGTGCGAGATGAAGAGGGCGATGCCGATCGCGACGGGCACGGCGATGAGCATCGCGATGACCGAGGACACGATCGTGCCGTAGGCCAGGACGGCGATGCCGAAGGCCGGCGGCTTCCCGGCCGGGTTCCACTCGAAGGTGGTGAAGAAGTTGGTGCTGTCCTGCGAGATGGCGAGGACGGCACGGTAGGTGAGGAAGACCGCGATCGCGGCCATGATCACGAGGAGGGTGATGCCGGAACCTCGGGACAGACCGCTGAAGATGCGGTCCCCGGGGCGGGTCGCGCCCTTGGCGCTCCGGCTCCTCTGTATGTCGGGTGAGGTGGTAGCCATCTGATTCTCCGGTCTGCGGGGCCGGTACGGACGTACGGGCCCCTGGCGGCGGTGCACCGGATGCCGGCCCGGTCCCTCCCGTCAGGTGAGGGACCGGACCCGGCAGGGGTCAGGACAGGGTGGGGACGATCTCGCGGACCTTGGTCGCGATCTCGGCCGGGAGCGGGGCGTAACCGGCGTCGGAGAGGACCTTCTGGCCCTCCTCGCTGACGGTGTAGTTGAGGAACGCCTTCAGGGTCGGCAGGTTCTCCGCCTTGTTGCCCTTGTCGCAGGCGATCTCGTAGGTCACCAGGACGATCGGGTAGGCGCCCTCGGCCTTGGTGGCGTAGTCGAGGGAGAGGGCCAGGTCGTCGCCGGTGCCCTTGATCTTGGCGGCGCCGATGGCCTTGGAGGCGTTCTCCGTGGTCGCGGCGACCGGGGCGGAGGCACCGGTGTTGATGCTGACCGTGTCGATCTTGTTGGCCGTCGCGTAGGAGAGCTCGAAGTAGCCGATGGAGCCCACGGCGTCCTTGACCGCGGTGGCGACACCGGAGGAGCCGTTGGCGGCCTGGCCGCCGGGGGCGGGCCACGACTTCGTCTTCGGGTCGTACTTCCAGTCGGCCGGAGCGGCGGTCGACAGGTACTTGCCGAAGTTCTGGGTGGTGCCGGACTCGTCCGAGCGGTGGAAGGCCTGGATGGTGGTGTCGGGGAGCTTGGCGCCCGGGTTCAGCTTGGCGATCGCCGGGTCGTTCCACTTGGTGATCTTCGTGTCGAAGATCTTGGCGATGGTGGGGGCGTCCAGGACGAGGTTGTCCACGCCGTCCAGCTTGTAACCGACGGCGATGGGGCCGCCGACCATCGGCAGGTTGATGCCCTTGCCGCCGGTGCAGATCTTCTGCGACTCGGCGACCTCTTCGTCCTTGAGGGCGGAGTCGGAGCCGGCGAAGGTGACCTGGCCCTGGTTGAACTTGGTGATGCCGCCGCCGGAACCGATGGCCTGGTAGTTGACCTCGACGCCGGAGCACGCGGCCTGGAAGTTCTTGACCCAGAGGTCCATCGCGTTCTTCTGCGCGCTGGAGCCGGCGGCGAGGAGCTGGCCCTTGGCACCGTCGCACGCGATGTTCGACGCGGCGGCGGAGGTCTTGGCGCCGCCCTCCTTGGTCGGGGTCTCCGTGTTGTCGTCCGAACCGCACGCCGAGAGGACGAGCGCGCCGGAGACGACGAGGGCACCGATCGCGGAGGCGCGAAGCCCGTTCTTGCGCGAAAGCTTCACTTTCGGGTGTTCCTTCCAGAAGCCGCCTTGTCGCGGACCGTGTGTCCTGAACGTTCTACGGCGGTGCTGTCGGTTGGTGGGTGCATCGCTGTGCTCCGTGCACCGTGTAAGGCCGAAATTAGGCAGAACAGGTGAAGCCGTCGACGGAGGAGAGTGAACGGGAGGTGAATCGTGCCGGAAGCCCGGGTGCGGTCGATGGGGAGGCGGACGGCACGGGCCGTGCCCGTACGCCCCGGCTCACCGGCCTGATCCGTGGGCTCCGCTCAGGTCGTGGTGGCGCCGGGGGCGGCCCGTCGGGATCCGCGCGCCCCGAGGAGGGCGTCGACCAGTTCCCTGTCCCTGTCCTGGGTGAGTCGGGACCGTGCGGCTCCCGGGGGGAGCCAGAGCAAGCGCGTCACCTCGCGGTTCGGCGCGAAGGAGCCCCCGGTGGCCTCGGCCGCCCAGTACCGTACCTCCTTGGGACGGCCCTGCACCCGGTAGCGCACGGTGGGCAGCTCGACACCCAGGGTGCAGGTCATGCCGGTTTCCTCAAGGACTTCCCGGATCGCACCCGACCGGGCGTCCTCGCCGCGCTTCAGCTTGCCCTTCGGATGGGACCAGTCCGTCCACTTCGGGCGGAAGACCAGGGCGATCTCGATCCCGTGGCCGGAAAGCGCCGGCCGCCACAGGACGCAGCCCGCCGCCAGGATAGGACCCCGGTCGTCGGTCACGGGACCGGAGCCGTCGTGCTCCGCCAGGCGCGCTGGAAGGCGAAGCGGGCGGCCTCGACCTCGTGGCGCTGGTCGGCGTGGAGGACGCCGAGGGCGTACGCGGTCGCCGGGGCGATGCGCGGGGTGCGGGCGGCGGTGGCGGCGGCCGTCGCGGCCTCGGCGGCGTCGCGGTGCCGGTCCAGGGCGCGGGCGGCCTCGTACAGGACGGAGTGCGGGTCGTTGTCGGTGTGCAGGGCCTCGGTGGCGTACCGGTGCAGCCGCAGCAACAGGCGGGTCTGGTGCCAGGGCGCGTCCTGGGATTCGCCGGCGGCCAGGCCGAGGGCGTCGGCGTTGTACGGGTGCGCCGCCCGGGTCAGCGGAAGGGCGGCGACCGCGTCGAGGAGCCGCCGTTCGGCGAGCTCGGCGGGGCCGTCCAGGACCTCGACGGCCGGGGCCTCGCCGACGGGGCCGAGCGGCACCTCGGAGGCGAGGAGGGCGACGGCGTCGGCGACGGCGTGGAAGCGCGCGGAGCCGAGGGCCTGCAGGGAGGCCGAGTGGGCGCGCGTCCTGGCCAGGGTCAGCTGGCGTTCGAGGAGGGCGCAGGCCCGGGCGGCGCCGACGGCGAGTCCGTTGCTCTCCGAGCCCCGCGCCGCCGGCACCGGCCCGCTGCCGTTCGACAGGCGGGACAGCGCGTCCACCAGCCGGACGAGCCGGGAGGTGCAGGCGTGCTCCAGGGCCAGGGTGCCGGAGAGCCAGGCGAGCTCGGTGCGCAGGTGGTCGGCCCAGGCGGGGTCGAGCAGCGGCCGGAAGGTGTGGAGGGTGCCGCCGATCCTGCGGGCCGCGCCCCGTAGCGTCCGTGCGGCCTCCTCCGCCCCGGCCGTGTCGGAGCCGCTCTCGCCGTGCAGGCGCAGGCCGCGGAGGAAGTCCGCGGCCCGGGCGTGCAGGTAGGGGGCCAGGACCTCGCCCGCCGTGACGTCCTGGGAGTGGTCAGGGTTGTGCACGCCGGCGCCTCCGCGCGTCGATGAGCATCTCCTGGACGTGCCGTAGGGGCCGGCCCTCGGGGTCGGTCGCGTGTCGCGTCCAGTTCCCGTCGGGTCCCAGGTGCCAGGAGGAGGTGGTGTCGGACATCCCGGTCTCCAGGAGCCGGGTGAGTGCGGCCCGGTGCGCGGGGTCGGAGACCCGTACCAGGGCCTCGATCCGGCGGTCCAGGTTGCGGTGCATCATGTCGGCGCTGCCGAGCCAGACCTCGGGCTCGCCGCCGTTGCCGAAGGCGAAGATCCGGGAGTGTTCGAGGAAGCGCCCGAGGACCGAGCGGACCCGGATGTTCTCCGAGAGGCCGGTGACTCCGGGGCGTACGGCGCAGATGCCGCGGACCCAGATGTCGACGGGGACGCCGGCCCGCGAAGCCTGGTAGCAGGCGTCGATGACGGCTTCGTCGACCATAGAGTTGACCTTGATCCGGACGTACGCGGGCCGCCCGGCGCGGTGGTGCGCGATCTCCTTGGTGATCCGGGAGACCAGCCCGTCCCGCAGGGACTTGGGGGCGGTGAGCAGACGCCGGTAGGTCTCGCGACGGGAGTAGCCGGAGAGCCGGTTGAACAGGTCGGAGAGGTCGGCGCCGACCTGCGGGTCGGCGGTGAGCAGGCCGAGGTCCTCGTAGAGCCGGGCGGTCTTCGGGTGGTAGTTGCCGGTGCCGACGTGCGAGTAGCGGCGGAGCAGTTCGCCCTCCTGTCGCACGACGAGCGACAGCTTGCAGTGGGTCTTGAGGCCGACGAGGCCGTAGACGACGTGGCAGCCGGACTCCTCCAGCTTCCGCGCCCACTTGATGTTGGCCTGTTCGTCGAAGCGGGCCTTGATCTCGACGAGGACGAGGACCTGCTTGCCGGACTCGGCGGCGTCGATGAGGGCGTCGACTATGGGGGAGTCGCCGGAGGTGCGGTACAGGGTCTGCTTGATGGCGAGGACGTCCGGGTCGGCCGCCGCCTGCTCCAGGAAGGCCTGCACGGACGTCGAGAAGGAGTCGTACGGGTGGTGCAGGAGCACGTCCCGCTCGCGCAGCGCGGCGAAGATGTCGGGCGCGGACGCCGACTCGACCTCCGCGAGGTCGCGGTGGGTGCCGGCGACGAACTTCGGGTACTTCAGCTCGGGCCGGTCCTGCCCGGCGATCCCGAAGAGTCCGGTGAGGTCGAGCGGGCCGGGCAGCGGGTACACCTCGGCGTCGGAGACCTTCAGCTCGCGCACCAGCAGGTCGAGGACGTAGGGGTCGATGGACTCCTCGACCTCCAGGCGCACCGGCGGGCCGAAGCGGCGCCGCATGAGCTCCTTCTCCAGGGCCTGGAGAAGGTTCTCGGTGTCGTCCTCCTCGACCTCCAGGTCCTCGTTCCTGGTCACCCGGAACATGTGGTGCGCGAGCACCTCCATGCCGGGGAACAGCTCCTCCAGGTGGGCCGCGATGACGTCTTCCAGGGGCACGTACCGCTGCGGGGAGGCCTCCAGGAAGCGGGAGAGCAGCGGCGGCACCTTGACGCGCGCGAAGTGGCGGTGACCGCTGACCGGATTGCGCACCACCACGGCGAGGTTGAGGCTGAGGCCGGAGATGTAGGGGAAGGGGTGCGCCGGGTCCACCGCCAGGGGAGTGAGGACCGGGAAGATCTGCTGCCGGAAGAGCGTGAAGAGCCGTGCCTGCTCCTTCTCGGTGAGCTCGGGCCAGCGTATGAGGTGGATGCCCTCGTCGGCCAGGGCCGGGGCCACGTCCTGCTGGTAGCAGGCGGCGTGCCGGGCCATGAGCTCCCGCGAGCGGGTCCAGATGAGGTCGAGGACCTCGCGGGGCTGCAGGCCGGAGGCGGAGCGGGTGGCGACGCCGGTGGCGATGCGGCGCTTCAGGCCGGCCACGCGGACCATGAAGAACTCGTCGAGGTTCGAGGCGAAGATCGCCAGGAAGTTCGCCCGTTCGAGGAGGGGCGTGGTGGGGTCCTCGGCGAGTTCGAGGACGCGCTCGTTGAAGGCGAGCCAGCTGCGCTCCCGGTCGAGGAAGCGTCCCTGGGGCAGGTCGTCGCCGAGTGCGCCGTCGTCCTCGTAGGTGTCGGGATCGGCGTCCAGGTCGGCTTCGATCTCGGTGACGACGGCTCCGTTCACCACGTGCGCGCGGTGCGCGGTGATGGAGCCGAGGGACGGCGCGGCGGACGACGGGGCGGACGAGGTGGCGGAGGACTGGACCGGGACCTCGGCGGGCTGCTGGCTCATGGCCCCATTCTTCCGCGCGAAGGGGTGGTCGGGCGCGTCGGAGCGGGCCGTGAGGGAAGGAAGTCTCCCTTTCGGGAGGGCGGACACGGAGCGCTTCATTGCGTGAGCGTCGCAAGCGCTTCTGAATGGCCGGTAACGACGACATGTCGTCGGGGAATCGGGGGTGGGGCCGTGTGCGGGCCCCGCCCCCGATATGTCTACGCGTGTCCTCCTACGGGTGTCGGGCCCGCAGCACGCGGAAGGCGGCGTACAGCGCGAGGCCGGCGAGGGCGAGCACGATGCCGCTCTCGATCAGCTGGGTCGGCCAGAAGTGGGACCGGGGGTGGTAGTCGACGAACTCGCTGACGACGTCGTGGCGCGCGAGGCAGCCGTCGTAGGTCTTGATCCAGAGGTCGGGGACGTCGACGTTCCTGGTGGCGTCCATGGCCTCGCTCCGGCAGGTCCACGGGTCGAAGCGGCTGCCGTCGCGGGTGAGCATGCCGGTGTGGACCAGGAAGGCGTCGTTCGGGAGCCCGGAGGCGGGCCCGTTCTTGACGTACGTCTCCACCGGGAGGAAGGACCAGCGCAGCGCCCCGAGGACGAGCAGGAGGACGCCCAGGACCAGGCCGGTGGTCGCCATGGCGACCAGGGTGCGCCGGACGAGCAGTCCGATGAGGGCGCCGACGGCGACGGCGGCGAGGACGTACGCGACGAGGACGACGCCGCTGCTCTCGTAGGGGCCGCGGTCGGCCCAGGTGAGGTTCCAGCCGCCGGAGACGCGGCCCCAGCCGATCCGGAAGACGCCCATGAGGGCGAGGGTGGCGAGGAGGGCGGCGGCGGTCGTGACCAGGAGCTTGGTGCGGAGCCAGGCGGTCGGGCTCAGGGACTGGGTGAGGGAGAGCTTGTGCGTCCCCGACTCGAACTCCCGGGCGATGAGCGGGCCCGCGACGAAGGCGCCGACGAGCAGCGGCAGCAGGAGCATGCCCACCACGCCCTGCAGCATGGCCTCCCTGAGCAGTGCGTGGCCGGTGTCGTTCGCGGGGACCCGCATCCCGTCCGCCGTGAGCGAGTCGGGGGTCTGCGCGTCCCACAGCCGCAGCCCGGCGACGACCAGGAAGGACAGGGCGACGACCGCCGCGGTCAGCCAGAGCGTCCGGCGGTACTGGCGGACCGTCAGCCAGGAGGCGCCCTTCAGGGCGAGGCCGCTCATGCCGGGGCTCCTTCGGTGGTGCGGAGGTGGGCGAGGAGGAGGTCCTCCAGGGAGGGTTCCCGGGTGTCCCAGGGGCCTTCGACCGGGCCCCGGTGGCGTATCAGGGCGGTGAGCTGACGGCCCGTGGTCCGGGACTCGACGACGGTGTGCGGGGCGAGGTCGCCGATCGGGCCGGTGAGCAGGGTGTGCGCGGCGAGGAGTTCGTCGACGGGTCCGTCGAGGCGGATCGTGCCGCCGTGGAGCAGGAGGAGGTGGTCGCAGGAGCCTTCCAGCTCGGTGAGGATGTGGGAGGACATGACGACGGTGGTGCCGCGTTCGGCCGCCTCGGCCATGAGCAGGCCCATCAGTTGGTGCCGGGCGAGCGGGTCGAGGTCGGCCATGGGCTCGTCCAGGAGCAGCAGTTCGGACCGCTTGCCGAGGGCGAGCGCGAGGGCGACCCGGGTGCGCTGGCCGCCGGAGAGGGTGCGGACGAGGGCGTCGGAGGAGAAGCCGCCGCCTTCGACGACCCGTCGGGCGAGGGCGTCGTCCCAGCGGCCCGGGTTGAGTTCGCGGCCCATGCGCAGGGTGTCGGCGACGCTGAGCCGGGGGTGGAGCGGCTTGTCCTGGGCGACGTAGGCCAGGTGCTCGCGGGCGGGGGCGTCGATGGTGCCCTCGGTGGGGCGGAGGAGGCCGGCGGCGAGGGCGAGGAGGGTGGACTTGCCGGCGCCGTTGGGGCCGACGAGGGCGCAGATCCGGCCGGCGGGGAGGGCGAAGTCGCACTCCCGCAGGGCCCAGCCGCGTCCCCTTCCCCGGTATCGCTTGCCCAGGAGGCGGGCCTCCAGGGCGGTGGGCTCGGTCATCGGTCGTCGTCCCCCTCGAAGTGGTCCTTCAGTACGGATGTGAAGAGCGCGGCCACGTCGTCCTTCTCCAGTCCGGCGGCGCGTGCCCGGCGTGCCCAGTCGGCGAGTTCGCCGCGGAGGGGCGAGTCGGCGGGGGCGGTGCCGAGCGTGGTGCGGACGAAGGTGCCGAGGCCGCGGCGGGCCTCGACGAGGCCTTCGCGTTCGAGTTCGCGGTAGGCCTTGAGGACCGTGTTGGGGTTGATGGCCGTCGCTTCGACGACCTCGCGTGCGGTGGGCAGTCGGTCGCCGGGCTCCAGGAGGCCCATGCGGAGGGCCTGCTTCGTCTGTTGGACGATCTGGAGGTAGGTGGCGACGCCACTGCGCCGGTCGATGCGGTACTCGACCACGATCCCTTCCACCACCCTTTCACTAATCAAGTAGTGAAAGGGTGGTGGAAAACAGGGGGCGGTGTCAACCGCCCCCTGGTGACCGCGGGTTCAGGACTCCGTGCGGTACATCAGGTCCACCTCGTGCGTGGTGAAGCCCATTCCCTCGTAGACCCGCACCGCCGCCGTGTTGTCCGCGTCGACGTACAGCATCGCCGTCGGCAGCCCCTGCGCCGCCAGGTGCCGCAGCCCCGTGGCCGTCAGCGCCTTGCCGAGGCCGCCCCCTTGGGCGTCGGGCAGGACGCCGACCACGTACACCTCGCCGAGCTGCTCCTCGGCATGGGTCTTCGTCCAGTGGAAGCCGATCAGCCGCCCGTCCTTCTCCGCGAGGAAGAAGCCCTTGGGGTCGAACCAGGGTTCGGCCATCCGGTCGTCCAGGTCCCGTTGGGCGAGCGAGCCCTGCTCCGGGTGGTGGGCGAAGGCGGCGGCGTTCACGGACAGCCAGGCCGCGTCGTCCGCGCCGGGGACGAAGGTGCGGACGGTGACGCCCTCGGGGAACACCGGCTCCGGGACGTCCAGCGGCACCAGCGGCCTGCGCAACTGGCGCAGTTCGCGGAAGAGCGTCAGGCCGAGCACCTGGGCGAGGTGCCGGGCGGCGGGCTTGCCGCCGTGCGCCCAGACGCGCAGCCGCTTGCCGGAGGCGTCGAGCAGGGCGGTGCCGAGCGCCCGGCCGTGGCCGCGGCCCCGGTGGGAGGGGTGGACGACCAGCTCGGCGGCCGGCGCCTCGATCGGGTCGGTCTCCTCCAGTTGGGCGTAGCCGTAGAGGTGGGAGCCGACGGTGAGGAGGAAGTGCCGGACCCCCTCGCGCCTGCCGTGGCGCAGGTAGAGCCGCCCCTGTTCGGACACGGCGTGCAGGCCGTCGGCCTGGTCGGAGGCTTCGAGGAGGGACAGGACGTCCTGGATCTGCTCGGGCGTGAGCTCGTCGTACGTGTGGATCTGCCGTCCCGGTTCGAGGGCCGGCGCCGCGTCGGAAGTCATGGTGACGAGCCTACGGCGACACTTCGTCAGCCATTGGCAACTGTCTTGTAACCAGCCACCCCCTGTTGCGCTACGCGCGTTGACTCTAGGCTGCACGCGCAACGGGGGATCTAGGTCATGGCCTGAAACGGGGCAAGGGGACGAGTGGGAGAGATGGCAGCGACACCGAGGAAGAACAAGACTGCACGGCGAATTCTCGCCGCAGGGGCCGGGCTTGCGACGGTCGGCGCGCTCGTCGCCGCGATGCCGTCGGCCGGGGCGGCCGGGGGCGCGGTGGCCTCCGGGCACGGGAACGGCAAGGGCTGGGGGCGGATGGTCGATGTCCAGCTGCTGTCCTTCAACGACCTGCACGGCAACTTGGAGCCGCCGGCCGGCTCGTCCGGCCGGGTGACCCGGACCAAGGAGGACGGGACCACCGAGACGATCGACGCGGGTGGCGTCGAGTACCTGGCGACGCACCTGCGTCAGGCGCGCCAGGGCAACCGCTACTCCATCACGGCGGCGGCCGGCGACATGATCGGTGCCTCTCCGCTGCTGTCGGGCCTGTTCCACGACGAGCCGACGATCGAGGCGCTCAACGAGCTCGACCTGGACGTCACCTCGGTGGGCAACCACGAGTTCGACGAGGGCGCGGTCGAGCTCGCCCGCATGCAGAACGGCGGTTGCCACCCGACCGCGGGCTGCTCCGTCGAGGGCAAGCGGTTCCGCGGGGCCGACTTCCCCTACCTCGCGGCCAACGTGACCAAGGAGAAGACCGGCAAGCCGCTGCTGGACCCGTACTTCATCTGGGAGAAGAACGGCGTCCGGATCGGCTTCATCGGAGTGACCCTGGAGGGCACCCCGAACATCGTCACCGCCGAGGGCGTCAAGGGCCTGAAGTTCGGCGACGAGGTCGAGACGATCAACAAGTACACGAAGGTCCTGGAGCGCAAGGGCGTCAAGTCCATCGTCGCCCTGGTGCACGAGGGCGGCAGGCCGGCCTCGTCCTCGTACAACTACGACTGCGGCGGGGACGGCGAAGGCCTCTCGGGCGCGATCGTCGAGATCGCCAAGAACGTCTCGCCGCAGGTCGACGCGCTGGTCACCGGCCACACCCACCAGGCCTACGTGTGCAGCATCCCGGACCCGGCGGGCAAGCCGCGCCTGGTCACCTCGGCGGCCTCCTACGGCAAGCTCTACACCGACACCACGCTGACCTACGACCGCCGCACCAAGGACATCGTCCGCACCGCGGTCGCCTCGGCGAACCGCGTGGTCAGCCGTGACGTGCCGAAGGCCACCGACCTCACCCGGCTGATCGAGGACTGGAAGGGCCTGGCGGCTCCGATCGCGAACCGCCCGCAGGGCTTCATCGCCGCCGACATCAACGGCCGCGGCTCCACGGCGTACGAGAAGCCGCTCGGCGACCTGATCGCCGACGCGCAGCTGGAGGGCCTGGCCCCGGCGGACAAGGGCGGCGCGCAGCTGGCCCTGATGAACCCGGGCGGCATCCGTTCCGACCTGGTCTACAAGGCCTCCGGTTCCGAGGGCGACGGCGTCGTGACCTACGGCGAGTCCTTCACGGTGCAGCCCTTCACCAACATGATGAACGTGGTCGACCTGAGCGGCGCCAACCTGATCGCCGCGCTGAAGCAGCAGGTCAGCGGCTCGAACCTGGATTCGGTCAAGATCCTCCAGGTGTCGAAGGGCCTCACCTACACGCTCGACATGACGAAGACGGGCGCGGACCGCGTCGTCGACGGCACGATCGAGCTGAACGGTGAGCCGATCGACCCGACCAAGAGCTACCGCGTCGCGATGAACGAGTTCCTCGCGGGCGGCGGCGACGGCTTCGCGGCCCTGGCCACCGGCACCAACAAGCTGGTCGGCGCCTCGGACCTGGACCTCTTCAACGCCTACCTGAACGCCCACTCCTCGGCCGCCGACCCGCTCGGCGTTCCGGCTGCGGACCGGATCACGGTCGTGCAGTAACCCGTAGGGCCCCCGGGAGGGGGCGGTGCGCCGCCGCGACGGTGCGCCGCCCCCTCCCCGTGCGTCCGGAGGGGCCGGGCGGTCTGGTGATGTTGTCGTGGACCTGCCATAGTGCCGGGTCATGGACCGACGACGCTTGCTCGTGGGGGCCCTCGGGGCCGGAGCCGCACTACTGGTCGGGGCGCCCCGCGCCGCGGCCGTGGACGTACGGGGATGGATGGGGAGCCACGGGGACGGGACCGACCTGCGGCGGCTCACCATCCCCGGCACGCACGACTCGGGCGCCCGGTACGGCGGCCCCTGGAGCGAGTGCCAGAACACCGGTATCGCCCAGCAGCTGGACGCCGGAGTCCGGTTCCTGGACGTGCGCTGCCGGGTCACCAACGGGTCCTTCGCGATCCACCACGGGGTCTCGTACCAGAACATGATGTTCGGGGACGTGCTCGTCGCCTGCCGGGACTTCCTCGCCGCCCACCCTTCCGAGACCGTCCTCATGCGCGTCAAGCAGGAGTACTCCGAAGAGTCCGACGCCGCCTTCCGTGCCGTCTTCGACGACTACCTCGACCGGCGCGGATGGCG
The DNA here is from genome assembly GCF_042742855.1 of Streptomyces sp. NPDC058877. Lineage (NCBI taxonomy): Bacteria > Bacillati > Actinomycetota > Actinomycetes > Kitasatosporales > Streptomycetaceae > Streptomyces > Streptomyces sp. NPDC058877. The sequence goes on from NZ_JBHYMF010000055.1 coordinate 14,185, forward strand.
GCCCCTCTTCCGGATCGGGAACGCGCTGCCCCTGCTCGGCGAGGCCCGCGGACGGGTGGTGCTCCTCGCCGACAACGGCGGCCTGCCCGGGCTGCGTTGGGGCGACGGTTCCGTCTTCGCGATCCAGGACGACTGGCAGGCGCTGCCCGACGCCAAGTACCGCAAGATCGAGGGCCACTTCCGTGCGGCCGTCCAGCAGCCCGGCCGGCTGTACGTGAACTTCACCAGCACCTCGGCCTATCTGCCGCCTCGCTGGAACTCCGACCGGATCAACCCCTGGGTCCACGGCTTCCTGGACGGCGCCGAGATGGCCGGGCGCACCGGCCTGGGCATCGTGCCCATGGACTTCCCCCAGACCCGGACCGGACTCGTCGAGGCGCTCCTCCGGCACAACTAGCGCGGGGCCTTCGTCCCGTGCACGGCCGTGTACTCGGCCGCCAGCCAAGGGGCCAGCCCCTCGATGAGGACGTCCAGGTCCCCCGGAGCCGGGGCCGCCGACCGGCCCACCCGCACCGCCAGCCGCATCTGCTCGGCCCGCTCCGGATGGGAGCGGGCGAAGAGCTCCGCCGACCGGTCCAGGTCGCTGGTCCAACCGCCCCACCGGGGCATCACCAGGGTGAAGCCCGTGCGGACGAGCCGGCGGCCGACGTTCCTGCCGAGCAACCCGAGGTCCCCGCCCCGTGCGGCGCGGGCCCGCCAGCCGGGCAACAGGAGGGCGAGGTCGCCGTTGGTCTCCCGGGCGAGCAAGGAGGTGGGACGGTACCCGGGCAGCCGCTCGGCCAGGTCCGGACCGAACAGCGGAGTGCACAGGCAGGCCACGAAGAAGCCCAGGTCGTACCGTTCGAGCTCACTGAGCAGCACGTCGGTGCTGGTCAGCAGGATCCCGACGCCGTCGATCTGGGGCAGCGCACGGTCGAGCGCGGCCTCGACCGCCCGGGCGTCGGCCCGGTCCGCCTCCGTGGGTTCCCGGTGCAGGGCCAGCTGGACGTCCAGGTCGGAGACGCCGGGGACCGCCGTGCCGCGGGGCACGCTGCCGTACAGATAGGCGCCGTGCAGCCGGTCCGGGCCGAACGTTCCGGCGATCCGCTCCCGCGCGGCCTCGACGACCGGCGCGAACGCCGCCTGCACCCGCCGCAGGGAGCCCTCGCGCGCGATCGTTCCGTCGGGGTTCAGACCGTGATCGTCCATGGGGCCACTCTGGCCGTGCCGCGCCCCGCCCGTCGACCGGGTTTCCTCACAGCTCCGGCGGTGGCGTCGGCGCCCCCGGCAGCCTGAGCGTCGCCACCGTGCCGCCGCCCTCCGCGGGGGCGAGCGCCACCGTGCCGCCGGCTTGCTGGACCGTGCGCGCCACGATCGACAGGCCGAGTCCCGAGCCGGGCAGGCTGCGGGCCGACGGGGACCGCCAGAAGCGGTCGAAGACGTGCGGGAGCTCGTCCGGGGCGATCCCCGGTCCCTGGTCGCGGACCGTCAGTTCGCCCCGCATCAGGGTCACCTCGATCGTGCCCCGGGGCGGCGAGAACTTCACCGCGTTGTCCAGGACGTTCACCAGGGCCCGTTCGAGGGCCGGTGCCTCCGCCCGGACGTACCAGGGCGCGAGGTCCGTCACGAAGGTGAGCTCGGGGCCGCGCAGCCGCGCCCGGTCCAGGGCCGTCCGCAGGACCGTGTGCAGCGGGACCACTTCGAGGCGGCCCGGTTGCACGGCGTCCGGGCGGGCCAGTTCCTGGAGGTCGCCGATCAGCGCGGCCAGCTCCGTCATCTGCGCCTTCACCGAGGCCATCAGCGCCCGCCGGTCCTCCGGCGGCAGTGCCCGGCCCGTCTGCTCGCTGCGCGCCAGCAGTTCGACGTTGGTGCGGAGCGAGGTGAGGGGCGTCCGCAGCTCGTGGCCCGCGTCCGCGATGAGCTGGGCCTGCCGGTCCCGGGAGCTCGCCAGCGCCGCCGTCATCGCGTTGAAGGACCGCGACAGACGGGCGATCTCGTCCTCTCCCTCCACCGGGATGCGGACGGTCAGGTCCTCGGTCGCGGCGACGTGCTCGACCGCTCCGGTCAGTCGGTTCACCGGTTCGAGGCCGGTGCGCGCGACCCACAGTCCGGCCGCGCCCGCGCAGACGACCCCGATCCCGGAGACCAGGAGCAGTACCCAGCGCAGCGTGGACATCGAGTTGTCGATCTCGGAGAGCGGCCGGGCGACGGAGACGGCCAGGGCGAGGGGGGCGTCCTGCGGGTAGGTGTAGACCCGCATCTCCCGTCCGTCCTCGTCCTTCACCGTGTGCAGGACGGAGTCCAGCCGGCCGCGTGCCACGGCGAGGTCGCCGGGGCCGGCGGGGATCGCGGCCTTCCCCGAGGTGCACACGCTGCCGTTGCCCAGGATGATCTGCACGGTGTACGAGCCCGCCACCGGCGGCGGGGTGGTGCCCTGGCGGCACATCGCGAGCAGGCTCTGCACGCCGTTCGGGTCCAGACGGGTGCTGCGCAGCGAGGAGTCCAGTTCGTTCTCCAACTGGGCCCGCGTCACGAACCAGCAGGCCAGTGACACGGCCGCCACGGCCACGGCCACCGCGACCGCGGTGAGCAGGGCGAGCCGGGAGCGCAGCGGACGCGACCGGAACCAGTTCTTCAGGCGCCCCGTCACTCCCCGCCTCCTCCGCGCAGCGCATAGCCCACGCCCCGGACCGTGTGCACGAGGCGCGGTTCGCCGCCGGCCTCGGTCTTGCGCCGCAGGTACATCACGTACACGTCCAGCGAGTTCGAACTGGGCTCGAAGTCGAAGCCCCACACGGCCTTCAGGATCTGCTCCCGGGTCAGCACCTGCCGCGGGTGCGCGAGGAACATCTCCAGGAGCGTGAACTCGGTGCGGGTGAGCTCCACGGTCCGCCCGCCGCGGGTCACCTCGCGCGTGGCCAGGTTCATCCGGAGGTCCTCGAAGGCCAGGACGTCGTCCTCGACGGGGGCGGCGGCCGATGCGGAGGCGTAGGAGCTGCGACGGAGCAGGGCCCGGATGCGGGCGAACAGCTCGTCCAGCTCGAAGGGTTTCACCAGGTAGTCGTCGGCGCCGGCGTCGAGGCCGGTGACCCGGTCGCCGACGGTGTCGCGGGCGGTGAGCATCAGGATCGGCACGGTCGAACCGGCGGCCCTGATCCGGCGGGCCGCCGTCAGCCCGTCCATGCGGGGCATCTGCACGTCCAGGACGACCAGATCGGGGGCGTACGACTCCACGGCGGCGAGCGCGTCGACCCCGTCGACGGCGTCCCGCGTCGCGTACCCCTCGAAGGCGAGGCTGCGGCGCAGGGCCTCCCGCACGGCGGGCTCGTCGTCGACGATGAGGATGCGCTCTGCTTCGTTCTGCTGTCCCGTCATGGCCTCAGCGTCGCACGTCGACCGGGTGCCGTTCAGTGGGTGCTGCCCGACCGGAGGCCGTCCAGGTCCGCCTTCACGGTGTTGACGGGGATCGCGAATCCGAGCCCCACGCTTCCGGCGGTGGAACCGTTCGAAGAACTGGGCGAATACATGGCCGAATTGATTCCGATGATCTCCCCGTTCATATTGATCAGGGCACCGCCGGAATTTCCGGGATTGAGCGAGGCGTCGGTCTGGATCGCCTTGTACGTGGTCTTCGACGAACCGGTGTCGCCGTTGAACTGTTGTCCGCCGAACTCGAACGGCCAGCCCTGTCGCGGGTCCCACTGCTGTTGCTGCTGCTCCTGGCCGTCGTCCTTGGCGACCGTCACGTCCCGGTCGAGCGCGGAGACGATGCCGCTGGTGACGGTGCCGGTCAGCCCTTCCGGGGAGCCGATCGCGACGACTTCCTCGCCGACCCTGGTCTTCGAGGAGTCGCCGAGGGTGGCGGCCTTGAGCCCCGAGGCGTCCCTCAGCTTGATCAGGGCGAGGTCCTTGTCGGGGTCGGTGCCGATGACCTCGGCCCGGTAGGACGTGCCGTCGCTGAGCTGCACGGTGATCGAGGAGGCGCCGGAGACCACGTGGTTGTTGGTGATGACCTCGCCGTCGGAGGTGATGATCACGCCCGATCCGGTGGAGCTGCCGGAGGTGGAGCTCGCGGAGATCTCCACGATGGAGGGGGAGACCGCCTCGGCGACCCCGGCGACGCTGCCCTTGTTGCCGGTGGAGACGGTGGTGCCGTTCACGACGGGAGAGGAGGCGCTCGCGGGGGTGTCGGAGGTGAGGTGCTGGAGCAGCGTCGCCGTGCCGCCGCCGACCGCGGCGGCGGCGATGGCGACGGCCGCCATCAGGCCGACCCCGCGCTTGGCGCGGCGGCGGGGGGAGGGGGACGGGGCGGGGACGGCGGCGGCGAGCGGCGGGTCCACCGGCGGCGGCACGTGACCGCCCGAGGGCCAGACGGTCGTGCCCGGCTCGGTGGTGATCGGCCGCGTCGGCTCGTACGGCGGCCTCGGCGGGTAGTACGGCTGCTGCGGCTGCTGCTTGTGGAAGTCCGTCATGGCCAAGACTCTCGGAGCCGTTCATGAGAGCCGCCTGAGGACAGGCTGAGAAGCCCGACAGAACCCCGTATGTCCCGTATAAGGACGAGGGGCGCGGTGCCGTTCGGAGGGCCGGGAAGCGCCTCGGGACCGCTACGCCCGGCAGCCGCAGGAACTGCGGACGACCAGGGCCGAGGGGAAGAGCCTCACGCGCTCGCGGCGGGAGCCCGCCACCCGGATCGAGTCGTCGAGGACCAGGTCCACGGCCGCACGGGCCATCGCGGGGCGGTCCGAGGAGATCGTGGTCAGCGGCGGATCGGTGAGCGCCGCCTCCTTCACGTCGTCGAAGCCCGCGACCGCCAGCTCCGTCGGCACCTCGATGCGCAGTTCGCGGGCGGCCCGCAGCACGCCGAAGGCCTGGTCGTCGGTGGAGCAGAAGATGGCCGGCGGCCGGTCGGGCCCGGCGAGCAGCTTGAGCGCGACCTGGTAGGCGTCGTACCGGTTGTACGGGGCCTCGAAGAGCCGTCCCTCGGTCGAGCGGCCCGCTTCCTGCATGGCGCGCCGCCAGCCCTCGACGTGGTCGGCGACCGGGTCGCCGACGGCCGGGGTGTTGGGGATGCCACCGAGGCACGCCACATAGGGGTGGCCGTGCTCCAGCAGGTGCCGGGTGGCGAGCTGGGCGCCGCCGATGTCGTCCGTGACGACGGCCACGTCGTCGATCGCTTCGGGCCGCTCGTGCAGCAGCACCACCCGCGCGTCCCAGGCCTCGATCTCGCTGGCGGCCTGCTCGCTCATGCCCTGGCTGACGAGGATCAGGCCGGAGACCCGCATGCCGAGGAAGGCCCGCAGGTAGTGGACCTCGCGCTCGGTCCGGTAGTCGGAGTTGCCGACGAGGACCATCTTCCCGCGCTCGGCCGCCGCCTGCTCGACGGCGTGTGCCATCTCGGCGAAGAACGGCTGTCGCGCGTCCGGGACGATCATGCCTATGAGGTCGGTCCGCCGCGAGGCCATCGCCTGGGCCACCCGGTCGGGCCGGTAGCCCAGCTCCTTGATGGCGGCGAGGACACGCTCGCGCGTGGCCGGGGCGACCGGCCTGGGTCCGTTGTTGATGACGTAGCTCACGACCGCGGTAGAAGTACCTGCCAGTCGAGCTACGTCATCCCGCGTCACCTTGGCCACGCGCGGAAGTCTACGCGGGGGGACCTACCTACCGGCAGGTCGCACTGTGGCATCTGCCACGTTCTTGTCCTCCGAGGGGGTGAGGTCCTCCGTGTTTTCCTTGACGCGCGAGCCCGCGCGGGCCTTTTCCTTGGCCCGGGCCTCCTCCGCCGCCCGCTCCACCTTCTCGGGGGTGACGAAGCGGTAGCCGACGTTCCTGACGGTGCCGATCAGGGACTCGTGCTCCGGTCCCAGCTTGGCTCGCAGCCGCCGTACGTGGACGTCCACCGTGCGGGTGCCGCCGAAGTAGTCGTACCCCCAGACCTCCTGGAGCAGCTGGGCGCGCGTGAAGACCCGGCCCGGGTGCTGGGCCAGGTACTTGAGCAGCTCGAACTCCTTGAAGGTCAGGTCCAGGACCCGGCCCTTGAGCTTCGCGCTGTAGGTCGCCTCGTCGACCGAGAGGTCGCCGTTGCGGATCTCCATCGGGGAGTCGTCGGAAACGATCTGCTGCCGGCCCATGGCGAGCCGCAGCCGGGCCTCGACCTCGGCGGGGCCCGCGGTGTCGAGGAGGACGTCGTCGATGCCCCAGTCCGCGGTGACGGCGGCGAGGCCGCCCTCCGTGACGACGAGGACCAGCGGACAGCCCGGCCCGGTGGAGCGCAGCAGCTGGCAGAGCGAGCGCACCTGCGGGAGGTCGCGCCGGCCGTCGACGAGGATCACGTCCGCGCCGGGGGTGTCCACGAGGGCGGGGCCCTCGGCCGGGGCGACCCGGACGTTGTGCAGCAGCAGGCCGAGTGCGGGAAGCACCTCGGTCGACGGCTGGAGGGCGTTCGTCAGGAGCAGCAGAGAGCTCATCGCCGCCCTCCCGCGCGCCCCGGGCACCGCTCCGGCAGGGGGCGCCCCCCTGCCGGGGTCGTCGGTCCGTCGTGCGTCGTCGTTCGCTCGTCCATGACGTCGGTTCCTCCTCGGTCCCTGCGAGGACGTCTACGTGTGCTCACGTGTGGCTCTCGCGCCCTGAGAGCTTTTGTTCATCCAGCCGTAACAACGGTTGGAAAACACAAAAGGACCCGGGGGCTGCGTTGCCCGGATCCTCTGGCAAGCAGAATAGCCCACATGCGTTCAGAGGAAGAGGGTCGATTTCACATCCTGGATGTTTCCTCGCTCACTTCCGTCCACCGGCCCATGACACGGCGCGCAATGTTGCGCACCGAGGACGGCGTCCGGATCGAGGCGGTGTACGAACCCTGCATGACGGGTGCCACCGGGACGGCCGTCGTCCTCGCCCACGGCTTCACCGGGGCGGTCGACCGGCCCGCGGTCCGGCGTGCCGCCCGGATCCTCGCGGAGCGCGCAGCCGTGGTCACCTTCTCCTTCCGCGGGCACGGGGGCTCCGGCGGCCGGTCCACGGTCGGCGACCGGGAGGTCCTCGACCTGTCGGCCGCCGTCCGCTGGGCGCGTGAGCTCGGCCACCCGCGCGTGGCGACGGTCGGCTTCTCCATGGGCGGCTCCGTGGTCCTGCGCCACGCGGCCCTGGAGCGGGGGACCGGGGGGCGCACGGACGCGGTGGCCTCCGTGTCCGCGCCCGCCCGCTGGTACTACCGGGGGACGGCCCCCATGCGCCGCGTCCACTGGCTGGTCACCCGACCGGCGGGCCGGCTCGTCGGCCGCTACGGCTTCGGCACCAGGATCGAGCGGCGGCCCTGGGACCCGGTGCCGCTCCCCCCGGTGCGGGCGGTGCCGCTCATCGCGCCGACCCCGCTGCTGATCGTCCACGGTGACCGGGACGCCTACTTCCCGCTGGACCACCCGCGCGCGCTGGCCGCGGCGGGCGACGCCGAACTCTGGCTGGAGCGTGGCATGGGACACGCCGAGAACGCGGCCGACGGGGAACTGCTCGCCCGCCTCCGGGACTGGCTCCTGCGCGCATAGCCCATCATGGGGGGCGGCGCGCACACGAACGAAGGGAGTGCCGCTATGGCAGCGGGAACCATCCGCTACTGGGCCGCGGCCAAGGCCGCCGCCGGTGTCGCCGAGGAGCCGTACGCCGCCGGGACCCTGGCCGAGGCGCTCGACGCGGTCCGCTCGACGCATCCGGGCGAGCTCGCCCAGGTCCTCAAGCGCTGCTCGTTCCTGGTCGACGGCGACCCCGTCGGGACCCGGAGCCATGAGACGGTACGGCTTGCCGAGGGCGGCACGGTCGAGGTGCTCCCCCCGTTCGCAGGAGGGTGAACCCCAGAGCAATGAGCAACGACCAGTACTACGGCGGCCAGCCGTACGACCCGTACGCCGACGCGAACGGGCAGCAGCAGCCCGCCGTCGACGCCACCCAGACGTGGGAGGGCCAGACCTGGGACACCACGTACCAGCCCATGGTCCAGCAGCCCGCCCAGCAGCCTCCTGCTGCTCCTCCGTACGGGAGCGGGGACGCCAACACGGCGTACCTGCCGCCGCAGACCCCCGCGACGCACGGGACCCAGGGGATGCCCGGGGCCTATGGGACGCAGGGTGCTCAGGGGGTATCTGGGGTCTATGGGACGCAGGGTGCTCAGGAGGTGCCCGGGGTCTATGGGACGCACGGGGCCCAGGGAATGCCCGGGGCATACGGGGTGCAGGGGAATGGCGGGGCTGCTGCTGCGTACTACGCGGAACCCACTGCCGAGCCCTTCGCCCCGGCCGCCGGCTCCCCGGCCGCCGGCTCCCCGGCCGCGCCCGGGGCCGACGGGGGACCCGCCTACTCCTCGCCCACCACATCGGGGAACACCCGCATCACCGATGCCCAGCGCGCCCGCGCCGAGGGCCGCTCGCCGGTGATAGAGCCCGGCATGCAGCCCGCCGCCCTCACGGCTGTCCTCGGCCTGCTGCTCGCCGGTGGCGCCGCCCTCGGTTCCTACGGGCTCCTCGTCCCGCTGGTCCTGCTCCAGGGCCTCACCGCGGCCGGCTGGTTCCGGCTCAACGGCATGTGGCCCGCCCGGCAGGGCATCGCGCTCGCCTTCCTCGGCGGTCTGGTCGCCGACGCCGCGATCCTCCTCACCGGCCGGGAGCACGCCGCCGCCGCGATCCTGGGCACGCTCGGCGTCTGGGTGCTGCTCTGCCTCGTCCTCCAACTGCGCAGCCACGCCGATCCGGACGAGCGGATGTACGGCCTGATGGCCACCGTCGCCTCCGCCGCGCTGACCGTCGTCGCCGCCGGACACCTCGGCGCCGCCCCGGACGCGGTGGTCGTCGGCGGGGTCGCGGTCGCCGCGACCGTGTTCGCGCGGGCGCTGCCGCTGCCCGGAGCGGTCTCCTGGGTCGTCGCCCTGCTCGCTGCGGCGGGTGCCGGAATCGCGGTCGGCGGGCTCACCGACCTGGGCACCTCCGGGGCGCTGCTCGGACTCGGCGTCGGGGTGTGCGCGCTGGTGGGCCTGAGGGCGGCCAGCTACGACTACCCGTCGCGCTTCGTCCACATGACCGCGGGCGTCGCCCTGCCGCTGGCCGCCGCCGCCCCCGCGGTCTACCTGCTGGGACGCGCCCTGGTCTGACCCGCGGTGCCCCGCGCCCACCCCGGTGCGGGAACCAACCGGCCCCCCGACGCGTCGATCTTCGTGTCGGGGGGCCGGCACCGTCTACGGGGGGACACGACCCATGCGAGCACTGCGGATTCTGCTGATCCTGGCCATCGTGCTGGGCGGTGTCTTCGTCGGGATCGACCGGCTGGCCGTGTCGTACGCCGAGTCGGAGGCGGCCAGCCGGGTGAAGCTCTCGGCCGGGGACGCCCGGACCGACTCGATCGACGTCGACATCAAGGGCTTCCCGTTCCTCACCCAGGTCGCGGACAAGCGGTTCGACGAGGTCGAGGTGCGGGCGACCGGGGTGAAGGCGACGGCGGGCGACCGGCAGGTCCGGGTCGGCGAACTGACCGTGGCCCTGCGGGACGTGACCGTCACCGGCGACTGGGCGGGTGCGCGCGCCGGCTCCGCGAACGGCACCGCCCTGATCTCCTACGCGGACCTCACCGCCGCCTCGGAGCGGGGCGCGACCGTCGCCTACGGCGAGAACGGCAAGGTGAAGGTCACCGGCAGCGTGACGGTCCTGGGCCGCACCCTGACCCGCACGGTCCTGTCCACGGTGACCGCGGTGAACGGCGACACCATCCGGGTCAGGGCCGACGAGGTGCCGGGTGGTGGCATTCCGGGCCTGGAGGAGCTGGTGCGCGCCCGCACCGACTTCGACCGGCCGATCGGCATGATCGCCGGCATGAAGGTCGAGAAGGTCGAGCCGCGTCCGGAGGGCCTGGCCGTCATCCTGAGCGGCAAGGACGTCGTCCTGGCCGGCTGACGGAGGCCGGAACACCCCCCTTGGCCACATGCTGAGACGGGGTCGTCCGATCCGTAGAAGGCGCAGCGCAAACCTCGGTGCGGAGGCGTGCGGAGCCGCTCCGCGACGTGATCACGTCTCGCATCTCGGATGATCGCGTCTCAAAATACGACACGCCGGTGACACGGCAGCCTGTCCGTCCCTACGATCGTGGGCATGAAGCGACAGGCGGATCTCACGAAGCGGCGGGCAGTAGACCTGTGCCGCGTCGCCGCCATGCTCTGTCGTTCAGTCTGAGCGGGACTCCCACTCCCGTATTCCTCAGGCCCGTCGACCGAAACCGGTCGGGGCCGCACCGTGCAGCCGTACCCCCTGTCCGTACGCACGCGACGACGCGTACCGCACCGCACGCCCCCGCACCACCGCAGCACGCCCCCGCACACTGCCCCGGAGGAGAACAGCATGGCTCGCAGCGACGTCCTGGTCGACGCGGACTGGGTCGAGGCCAACCTCGACAACCCGCAGGTCGCCATCGTCGAGGTCGACGAGGACACCTCGGCCTACGAGAAGAACCACATCCGCAACGCCATCCGGATCGACTGGACCAAGGACCTCCAGGACCCGGTCCGCCGCGACTTCATCGACCAGGAGGGCTTCGAGAAGCTCCTCTCGGCCAAGGGCATCGCGAACGACACCACGGTCGTCCTCTACGGTGGCAACAACAACTGGTTCGCCTCCTACGCCTACTGGTACTTCAAGCTCTACGGCCACCAGGACGTCAAGCTCCTCGACGGCGGTCGCAAGAAGTGGGAGCTCGACTCCCGCGACCTCGTCGCCGAGGTGCCCAGCCGCCCCGCCACCGCGTACCGGGCCAAGGCCCAGGACGCCTCGATCCGCGCCTTCCGCGACGACGTCGTGGCCGCGATCGGCGCCCAGAACCTGGTCGACGTCCGCTCGCCCGACGAGTTCTCCGGCAAGCTGCTCGCCCCGGCGCACCTCCCGCAGGAGCAGTCGCAGCGCCCCGGCCACGTGCCGAGCGCCCGCAACATCCCGTGGTCGAAGAACGCCAACGACGACGGCACCTTCAAGTCGGACGACGAGCTCAAGGCCCTCTACGAGGCCGAGCAGGTCGACCTGGCGAAGGACACCATCGCCTACTGCCGCATCGGCGAGCGCTCCGCGCTCACCTGGTTCGTCCTGCACGAGCTCCTCGAGGTCCCGAACGTCAAGAACTACGACGGCTCCTGGACCGAGTACGGCTCCCTCGTCGGCGTGCCGATCGAGCTCGGCGCCAACAAGTAATCCCTCCGGACCCTCCCCTCTTCTCCGGACCCCTCGACCGTAAGGACAGAACGACATGTGTGGAGCGCAGCCCGGCGGCCCCGACGCCTCGACGATCAAGCCCGGTGAGACCACCATCCAGGGCTTCGTGACCAAGGACGGCCAGCCCGTCACCGGTTACGTCCGCCTCCTGGACTCGACCGGCGAGTTCACGGCCGAGGTCCCGACCTCCGCCACCGGCCAGTTCCGCTTCTACGCGGCCGAGGGCACCTGGACCGTCCGCGCCCTGGTCCCCGGCGGCACCGCCGACCGCCAGGTCGTGGCCCAGAAGGGCGGCCTGGCCGAGGTCGCGATCGCGGTCTGATCGCCGATGCGCCCCCGCACCGCCCGGTGCCGGGGGCGCCCCAAGGGCTTCGCCCCGCCCAGCGTGCCCCCGGTTCCGGGAGGCGGCGCGGTGCGAAGCCCCACCGAACGGCCGGAGGGCCGTGCCTCCTGGGGGGTTGGACGCCTGAACCAGGACCTGAGGCACGGCCCTCCGGTCTTTGCCGTCCGCGCCCCGGTTCCGGGACCCCGCACCGGGCACCGGTGACGGGCGCCGCGCCCGGTCGTACGCTGGAGGCGTGTACGCACGACGCCGGCGCGTCTACTTCTGGATGATGGGCGCCTGCCTGCTGCTCTTCGTGGGCGCCTGGGCCGTCGTGCGGCTCTTCTCGATGCCGGTCGCCATCGGCATGTGCGTCGTCGCCATGGTCATCCCGCCGGTCGCCGCGATGGTCGCGAACCGCCGGGGCCCGGAGGACCGCTGGTGGGACGATCCCTCCGGGGACCCGCAGTCGGACGAGTGGTGGGACGAGCTCGACGGCAAGAAGCGCCGGGAGCCCTGAGCGTCCGGGCCGGCACCTCCCGGACGCGGTTCGGTCCGCCCGGCGCGGGGCCGGGAGCGAGCCGACCTCAGTAGACCAGGGCCTGGGTCCCGTCGGACATCGCCTCCTGGACGAAGACCTGTGCGCCGGCGATGCGGACGCCGTCCAGGACGTCCTTCTCCGTGATCTCGCGACGGGCGGCGCACTGCGTGCAGAGCGTGACGCGCCCGGCCGCCAGGATCGAGTCGATCAGGTCCGGCAGCGGTGCGGCGTGCGGGAGCTCGAACTCCGCCGCCCGGCCGGGGAGGGCGAACCAGGAGGACTCGCCGGTCAGCCAGAGCGAGACCTCGACGCCGCTGGCGACGGCGACGGCGGCCACGGTGAAGGCCTGGGAGCAGCGTTCGGGGGCATCGGCCCCTGCGGTCACCTTGATCACGAGCTTCTTCGGCATATGTCGAACTGTAATCCGAAGCCGTACAACCTCGGCTGTTCCTTCCGTGTCAGTTCTGTGCACGGGTAACGCAACCCGTGCTCCAGGTCTCGTGGGGGGACGCTTGAGCAAGGAAGAAACCATCCAGGACGCGGACGCGGTGCCGCCGCCGGAACCGTCGTCGGAGCAGACGCCGTCCTCGGAGCAGGCGCCGTCCTCGGCACCGGCACCGGCACCGGAAGCGGCTGCGGAAACGGCTCCGGAAGCGGTGGCTCCGGCCCGTCGCCCCGGCTCCCGGGGCCTGCGCACCGCCGGTTTGATCGCCGTCGCCGCCGTCATCGGCCTCGTCGGCGGCACCGCCGTCGGCTACGGCATCCAGGCCGAGCGCGAACCGACCCCGCTGCCGGCGTTGAACCAGCCGGGCCTCGCCTACCCGGCCGAGTCGCTGCCCAAGGGGCAGCAGCCCGCCCCGCTCCCGGCCGCGGAGGACCGCCAGGCGAAGGCCCAGGGCGACCTGCGGACGCTGCTGCTGCCGATGCCCGCCGGAGCGAAGAAGGACGAGTACGCGACCCGCGACGGCTGGATGTCGTTGAGCCGGTTCGCCTCGGGGTTCGAGCGGCCCGACGGGGCCCTCGACCAGCAGCTGGACCTGGGCGTGCGGCGGATCGCCTCCAGGTCCTGGACGACGGGCACGTACAAGCAGACCGACGTCCGGCTCGTCCAGTACCGCGCCGACGACGTCCTCGGTGCGCAGGAGTACATCGAGGGCCAGCAGCTCTACATGCCGGACGAGGACTACGCCGACAGCGAGGGCAAGCCCCTCAAGGGCTCGACCAACGGGCGCTACTACGTCTTCCCCGTGCAACGGGAGGCCGGCTACCTGGACCTGTACGAAGCCCGCGCCTACTTCCACCGCGGTGACATCGCGGTCGAGATCATGGTGGTCGACACCAAGAAGATCTCCGAGAAGGAGATCCGTTCACTGGCCGAGCGACAGCTGGAGCGCCTGTGAGCGAGGACCGGAACGACATGACCGAGCGCGTGCCCGAAGCCACGGCCCCGCCCGAAGCCACCATCCCGCCCGCGCCCGCGCCCGAAGCCGCACCCGCGCCCGTGATCGCGGCAGAGTCCGCGACCGCACCCGCAACGGTGGTCGAGCCCGCGGCCGAACCCGCCGCGGTGGCCGGAACCCGGGGTCAGCGGGGTCTCCGGCGGATGCTGCTCCGGGTGGTCCTGCCCTCCGTGGTCGCCCTCGGTCTCGTCGGCAGCGGCGTCACCTACACCGCGGTCACCGTCTCCTCCGCCGACCGCACCGCTCCGACCGAGGTGTGGGCCGAGAGCGAGAAGGACGCACAGGACAAGGACCCGGCCGCCGCCTCGGTGCGGGGCAAGGCCGGAACGCCGCTGAGCAAGCTCCTGCTGCCGCTGCCGTACGGGTACGAGTTCGGCCCCGACGAGGAGCTGTACGGGAACGACGGCGAGCTGGGCCCCGCGGAGGCCACCGCGCTGATGAAGCAGGCCGGCGAGGGCCTCTCCGGCAAGAAGCGCCGCACGTTCGAGAAGGAGGTCGACGCGCTCGGTCTCCAGGGCCTCGGCGTCCGCACCTTCGCCGACCCGACCGACGACTTCGTCGTCACCTTCCAGATCGCGCGGATGAAGGACAAGAAGCAGGTCAAGGACAGCTACCGGATCCGCAAGGAGGTCATGGACTTCCTGAAGTTCGCCAAGGGCCCCGCGGTGAAGGACCACCGGAACGCGGCCTGCTACGTCGTGCCCGCGGACGACTCGTTGAGCAAGGAGGAACAGGAGGTCGAGCTGGAGCAGATGGTCTGCCTCGCGTACGACTCCGAGGTCCTCGTCACGGTCACGGCGGCGGGCGCCAAGCCGTTCAACAAGGCGCGCGTGGCGGACCTGCTGAAGAAGCAGCTCGAACACATCGAGTCTCCGGGGGAGTACGTATGACCGAGCAGATCCAGGACAGGCCCGAGAGCCCGGTCCCGCCCCAGGAAGGGCCGGCGGCCGAGGCCGTCGTGCCCGAGACCGAGCCCCGGGCCGTCGTGCCCGAGACCGTCGTGCCCGAGGCCGGGCCTCAGGCCGTCGTGCCCGAGAAGCCGAGGAAGTCGCGGCGGCCGTTGCTCTGGGGCGTCCTCCGCTGGACCGCCGCCGTGCTCGTCTGCGGCGGCATCGGGGCCGGTACGGCCCTGGGGATCACCGCCGTGGAACGCACCGAGGTGCCGGGGCTCGGAACCGAGCCCGACGGGCGCTGGGAGTACCCGAGGCTGTCGCTTCCGGCACTGCCGGAGGGCGCCCTGCGGCCGTTCACCGACGGGAACGACGGCGAGATCCACCATGCCGACCTGCGGAAGCTCCTGCTGCCCGCCCCGAAGGGAGCCACGGTCGATCCGAAGCTGAAGGGCGGCTGGGTCCCCCTCGACTCCTACCTCGCCCTCCTGGCGGAGAAGGACCGGGGCGAGGCGGAGGAGCACCTGGTCGACTCGGCGCTCCGGCACGTCGCCGCCCGCGGCTGGACCATGCCCGACGGGACGACCACCCGGATCCACCTGCTGCGCTTCTCGTCCGTGGCGTTCTCCGAGGAGTTCAAGGACGAAGCCACGCTCAAGATCGCGCAGAGCGGCGGGATGCCGTTCGGGGTCGAGTCGTCGAAGATCGACATGTCCGTGCAGGACGTCACGGTGCCGGGCCTCTCCGTGTACGCCTACGCGGAGGAGGAGCCGTACGGCCCCGAGCAGACGCGCTGGGCCTACGTCCAGGCCGGGGACACCGTCGCGGTGGTCACCCAGACCCGGAAGGGCGGGACGCTCACCGTGCCGTTCCAGCAGACGGTCGCGCTCCAGGCGCAGCTGCTCGGCTAGGCCGTGTGAGAACCCGTTGACCCGCACGGTCGGCCGTCCGGCAGGGACGGTGCGTCCTCACTGGGCGGGATGGGCCGGTCGCGCGTGCATGCGCCGAGGCGGCCGGACCCCAGACGGCGAACGCGACTCCCGATGATGGAGGGTCTCGCGTCCCGGGGCCCCACCGTCCCCGGTGGAGGCACCGGGGACGGTGCACCGGCCGACGGCGAGCGCGGAGGCGCCGTTGCTGCGCGCGGCGGGCGAGCAGAACCGCCGGCGCGTCCGCCGCCGGTGCCGCGGAGCGCACGGCAAGGGCCCGCACCAGCAGCACCGTGCGCGAGCTCGACCTCAGGTCCCGGTGCGGGACGGCGACCCGCGCCCGTACGGGGACGACGTCGGGTCAGCCGGGCAGCAGGTCGCTGATCACCTCGACCGCCGTCATCCACAGGGGCTGGGCACCCGTGCCGAACGCGGCGGCCAGCGCATAGCCGAGGGCCGCGTCCAGCGCCTCCGGCTCGGCGTCCTCGCGCCACTCCACCAGGACCTTCCCGTCGCCGTCGGAGGAGAACTCCCCGAGGCGCACCCCGGACCGGACCAGCCGGCTGCCCGGGAGGGAGTCGGGCACCAGCCGCCACGAGCGCTCCGCACACCGCACGTCGACGCGGTAGGAGCGCCGGGTCAGCCGGCCCTTGGCGGGGTCGACCACCGCCTCCTCGCCGTCGACGGTCAGGGTGAGCAGTGCGCCGTCACGGGTGCCGACCGGCACGTGGTCCTCGCCTTCCGTCCCCTCGGCCCGCCGCAGCTCGACCCGCGGCACCCGCTCGCCCGACACGGTGACCCCGCCCCGCTCGACGTCCCACCGCACGGTCAGCGCGCCGAACAGCTCGTCCTCCACGACGTGCTCGACGACGGGTTTCGGTCCGGTCTCCTCGCCCTCGTGCGCGTCGGCACGGGAATCACCGTGGGCGTCGTCGTGGGCGGGGTCCTCGGGGGAGCCGTGCGCGTCGCCGTCGGCGTCCTTGCTGAGCGGGGTCGTGGGGGCCGGGTCCTTCGGCATGGCGGTGTTCCTTCGCTGTGGGGGCTGACGGTGGTCAGTACGTCAGCACGTACGTCAGTCCGTACGTCAGTCCGTACGTCAGTACGTCAGGTAGGACGGAGGGCGGCGCCCTCACGCTCCCGCGCGGCGCCGTTGCGGGCGCGGACCACGCGCCCCGCTTCGTCGTCCGGGCCTAGCCGACGGGCCGCCCGCACCCCGCGAGACCCACCTCACGGGGTGGGCCGGACCCCCGCCCACTAAGCTGGGGTCCGGCCCGTTCCGCCTTCACCGCTCAGTCGAGGAGCACCCCGTGATCGTTTTCTTCGAAACCCTCCTGGTCCTGGTCTGCGTCGGCGTGCTCGCCTTCGCCGGTCTGACCGTGAAGAAGCTGTACCAGGGCCAGCGGTAACCACCACTACAGAACGCCAGAGCTGCTCATGATCGAGATCCCGTCCGACCTCAATCCGGACCTCGTCCCCCTCGCGTTCCTGCTGGGTACGTGGGAGGGCGTCGGCGTCTCCGACTTCCCCGGCGCCGAGAAGTGCAACTTCGGCCAGTCCGTGACCTTCAGCCACGACGGCCGTGACTTCATCGAGTACCACTCGCACGCGTGGGTCCTCGACAACGACGGCAACCAGGTCCGTCCGCTGGAGAGCGAGAGCGGCTACTGGCGGATCGACAAGGACCGCAAGGTCGAGGTCGTCATGGTCCGTGACCAGGGCATCGTGGAGGTCTGGTACGGCGAGCTCGCCGACCAGAAGCCGCAGATCGACCTGGCGACGGACGCCGTCGCCCGCACCGCCGCCTCGGGCCCGTACAGCGGCGGCAAGCGGCTCTACGGCTACGTGAAGAGCGACCTGATGTGGGTGGGCGAGAAGTCGACCCCCGAGGTCCCGCTCCGCCCCTACATGTCGGCGCACCTGAAGAAGGTCGTCACTCCGGAGGAGGTCGCGGAGATGGCCCGCAACCTGCCCGACATGCCGGACGACGGCATCGCCTTCTTCCGCTAGGACCGACGGCCGCCCGACCCGGCGGCCCCGCACGCTCCTTCCGGGCCCGTCGGTGGACGGGCCCGGCGCCGTGGGGCGCCGCCCCGCGGAAGGCGGTGCGTCACCGGCGGTTCGGACCCGTGATCGAACGGCTATCCCGGCACGGGGCCGTCACTCCTACACTGGAGGGCGTGGTGAGCACCGAGAGCACCGACTGGAAGAGCGATCTGCGGCGTCGCGGCTACCGGCTGACGCCGCAGCGGCAGCTCGTCCTTGAGGCCGTGGACACGCTGGAGCACGCGACCCCGGACGACATCCTCTGTGAGGTCCGCAAGACGGCCTCCGGGGTGAACATCTCCACCGTCTACCGGACCCTGGAGCTCCTGGAGGAGCTCGGGCTCGTGAGCCACGCCCATCTGGGGCACGGGGCCCCGACCTATCACCTCGCGGACCGGCACCACCACCTCCACCTGGTCTGCCGGGACTGTTCCGAGGTGATCGAGGCGGACGTCGAGGTGGCCGCCGAGTTCACCGGGAAGCTCCGTGCGACCTTCGGGTTCGTGACGGACATGAAGCACTTCGCGATCTTCGGGCAGTGCGAGGAGTGTGCCGGGAAGGCCGCCGTCGCCGAGTCGTAGGCTCTTCCCATGAAGAGCCCTCTGCTGTCCCTGCCCGGCGCCGTGCCCGCCGAAGGCCGCGACGAAGGCGTCGCCGCCCACTACGGCGACCTGTTCCGCGAGCAGCGCGCCCTCTCCGAGGGCGACGGCTTCGTCGACCTCTCGCACCGGGGAGTGCTGACCGTCTCCGGCGACGACCGGCTGAGCTGGTTGCACCTGCTCGTCACCCAGCACATGACCGAGCTGCCGCCCGGGCGGGCGACCGAGGCCCTGATCCTCTCCGCCAACGGGCACATCGAGCACGCCCTGTACCTCGTCGACGACGGCGAGACGGTGTGGATGCACGTCGAGCCGGGCACCCGCGAGGAGCTCCTCGGGTACCTGGAGTCGATGAAGTTCTTCTACCGGGTGGAGGTCGTCGACCGGACGGAGGACATCGCGGTCGTGCACCTTCCGGCCGGTTCCATCGCCGAGGCCCCCGAGGGGGTCGTCGTCCGGGAGACCCCGCACGGTCGCGACCTTTTCCTGCCGCGCGCCGACCTGGAGTCCTTCGCCTCCTCGTACGGGCCGGCCGCCGGGCTCCTCGCGTACGAGGCGCTGCGCGTCGAGGGGCACCGACCGCGGCTCGGCTTCGAGACCGACCACCGGACCATCCCGCACGAGATCGGCCTCATCGGCAGCGCCGTCCACCTCCAGAAGGGCTGCTACCGGGGGCAGGAAACCGTCGCCCGGGTGCAGAACCTGGGGAAGCCGCCGCGCCGTCTGGTCTTCCTGCACCTCGACGGCAGCGAGGTGCTGCTGCCCGCCCACGGGACGCCGCTGCGGCTGGCCTCGGACGGGCCCGAAGGGCGACAGCTCGGCTTCGTGACGACCGCCGTCCGCCACCACGAGCTGGGACCGATCGCCCTGGCCCTGGTGAAGCGGAACGTACCGGTGGACGCCCCGCTGGTCGCCGGGACGACGGCAGCCGCGCAGGAGACCGTCGTCGAGCCCTGAGCCCTGAGGCCTGGGCCATGGGGCCCCGGCCAACCGGGGCTCACACCTCCAGCAGCACCGTGAACGGGCCGTGGTTTGTGAGCGAGACGCGCATGTCCGCTCCGAAGCGGCCCGTCTCCACCTGCGCGCCCAGTTCGCGGAGGCAGCGCACCACCTCGTCGACGAGGGGTTCGGCGACCGGGCCGGGGGCGGCGGCGTTCCAGGTGGGGCGGCGCCCCTTGCGGGCGTCTCCGTAGAGGGTGAACTGGGAGATCACGAGCAGCGGCGCCTGTACGTCGGAACACGACTTCTCGCCGTCCAGTACCCGGACGGACCAGAGCTTTCTGGCCAATTGGGCGGCCTTCTCCGGGGTGTCGTCATGGGTCACCCCGACCAGCACGCACAAGCCCTCGCCGGTGATCTCACCGACGGTCTCCCCTGCGACGACGACGCTCGCGCCGTCGACCCTCTGCACCACTGCTCGCATGCCCACCAACCTACCGAGCGGCCCGCGCTCCGGAGGACGAGGGGCCGAACGGGTGCAGAGCGCCTGCACGCGCACGTGCAGGAATGGCACCATGCGTGTCAGGCGGTGCGGCTCCGCACCGGTCGAGGGGACGAAACTCATGAGTGCACCTGGCACCGGGCCGACACCGCCCGGCCCCGTACCACTGACACGAGTCGGTGGTTCTTCCGTGGCGCGCCCGCCCGTGCAGCGGACCGCCGAACCAGCCCAGCCGGAGCTCGGCGCGCTGCGGCTGCCCGAACTGCGCGCGCTGCGGCGGGACGCCCAGAGCGACGAGGCCGACCTGAGCTACGTACGGCGGATGCTGCAGGGACGGATCGACATCCTGCGGGCCGAGCTGGCACGGCGGACCGACCCGGAGGCCCCGGTCCTCGACCGGCTCTCCGAGATCCTCGCCGACGTGCCCTCGCGGCAGCGCAGCTCGGCCCGGCACGTCACGCTGTCGACGCCGCGCGGCGAGGAGTACCGGCGGCTCGCGACCGAGATGCTGTCGGAGGTCGAGCTGTCGGACCTCACGGCCCGGACCGACGAGGAGTTGCACGCGGCGATGGGCCGGCTCGCGGGCTACGAGCAGCAGGTTTCGCGGCGCCGCCAGCACCTCCAGCGGACCGCCGACGACTGCAGCGCGGAGATCGCCCGTCGCTACCGCGAGGGTGAGGCCCAGGTCGACGACCTGCTGGCCTGAGAGGCGCGGGGTCCGCGGGGAAATCCGGGTGCGGGTCGGCCGGGGCCGTGCGTAGGGTCGGAGCATGAGCGTCGACGTGCGTGCGGTGACGGAGTCCCAGTTCCACGACTGGCAAAGGGCCTTGCGCACGGGCTTCCTCCGGACACCGGTCGTCTCCGACGCCGAGGTCGCGGACCGACTGGCGCACGTGGACCTCGCCCGGACGCTCGGCGCCTTCGACCGGGACCGGATCGTCGCGACCTTCCGGTCCTTCCGCCAGGAGGTCAGCACGGTCGGCGGCGGCAGTCTGGTCGCCGATGCGATCACCCAGGTCACGGTGGCCCCGACGCACCGCAGGCGCGGTCTGTTGAGCCGGATGATGGCTGCGGACCTCGCCGCAGCGAAGGAGCGGGGCGATGCGGTCGCGACGCTGATCGCCGCCGAGTACCCGATCTACGGCCGGTTCGGCTTCGGCCCGGCGAGCTGGGCCACCGAGTGGAGCGTGGACGTGCGCCGGACCGGTCTCGACCCGCGCCGTTCGGGGCGTCCCGAGGACGGCGGCCGGATCGACCTGACGGAGGCCGAGGAGATCCGCAAGATCGGTCCCGAGGTGCACCGCCGGCTGGCCGGCGTCCGGGCCGGCGTCACCAACCGCGACGCGCGCGGCTGGGAACTCGGCACCGGACTCGGCCACCAGAGCGAGCCGTGGCGGGAGCCGTACTACGCGGTGTACCGGTCGGAGTCCGGCGAGGTCGAGGGGTACGCCGCGTACACCGCCGACGACAAGTGGGGCGACGCCAAGCAACCGATGAACACGGCGACCGTCCGGGACCTGATCGCGGTCACCCCGGCGGCCGAGCGCGCCCTGTGGCTCTACCTCTGTTCGATCGACTGGGTCGTCACGGTCCGCTCCGGCTACCGGGCGCCCGACGAGCTGCTGCCGCTGCTGCTGCCGGACCCCCGGGCGGCCAGGGTGCTGACGCACGTGGACATGCTGTGGGTCCGGGTCCTGGACGTGGCCCGGGTCCTCCAGGACCGCGCGTACCCGGTAGAGGGGAGCCTGGTGCTCGACCTCGGGGACCGGGACGGTCTGGCGGGCGGGCGCTACCGCCTCGACGCCTCCCCGGCGGGCGCGGCGTGCGTCCGGACCACCGAGTCCGCCGACCTCGCCTGTGACGTCGCGGAGTTGGCCGTGCTCGCGTTCGGTGACGAGTCGGCGGTACGGCTGGCCCGGCTCGGGCGCGTCGATGAGCGGACGGAGGGGGCGGCGGCCCGCGCCGACCTGCTGTTCCGCACCCCGCTGCGACCGTTCTCGCCGGACATCTTCTGAGTCCGCGCGTTCCGACCCGCCCCGGGCTCCCCGGTGGCGGGACCGCCCCGCCGCCGGGGCCGTCTCAGGCCTTGCGGGGCTGGGAGAAGCGGATCATGTTGCCGGCCGGGTCGCGGAAGGCGCAGTCGCGGACGCCGTAGTGCTGGTCGACGGGCTCCTGGAGCACCTCGGCGCCGGTGGCCCGGATGCGCTCGAAGGTGGCGTCGACGTCCTCGGTGGCGAAGATCGTCGCGCGCAGCAGGCCCTTGGCGAGGAGGTCCATGACCGCCTGCCGGTCCGCCTCGGAGGCGCCGGGGTCCGGGAGCGGGGTCTCCAGCACGACCGACACGTCCGGCTGCGCGGGCGAGCCCATGGTCACCCAGCGCATGCCCTGGTAGCCGACGTCATTGCGGACTTCGAGGCCGACCGCGTCGCGGTAGAAGCCGAGCGCCTCGTCGGCGTCGTCGACGGTGATGAAGCACTGGGAGAGGGTGATGGTGTCCATGCCGTCGACGCTACGGCGCGGCGTTCGCTCCCGCTTCTCCGTTCCTGATCGGTTCGGCACCGGGGTCGAGGGGCGGCGTGCCGTTCCGCACCGGTCGGGTGTGCACCTTGGCCACGCACGCCGGGACCGCGGCGTCCTCTGCGTGGCGGCGGGCCCGGTACGCGCTCGGGGTCTCCCCGACCAGCTCGGTGAAGCGCGAGCTGAACGAACCGAGCGAGGTGCAGCCCACCTCGAAGCAGACCTCCGTGACGGACAGGTCCCCCCGCCGCAGCAGGGCCTTGGCCCGTTCGACGCGGCGGGTCATCAGATAGCCGTACGGGGTCTCGCCGTAGGCGGCGCGGAAGCTGCGGGCGAAGTGCCCCGTCGACATCAGGGCGACCCGGGCCAGGGCCGGCACGTCCAGCGGCGACGCGTAGTCGCGGTCCATGGTGTCCCGCGCGCGGCGCAGTCTCTTCAGGTCGTCCAGGTCCACGCCTCCAGGATGTCACCGTCCGGCCGCGGAAAGGCCCGAACGGCCTTGCGGGAGAAGCCGGTCGCGTGCGGTTTCGAGCGCGGGGCGGGGCGCACGGCCTTCCCGTTCAGGTGTGGTGTTCGGTGGGGAAGCCGGTCCAGCGCAGTTCTGCGGGCAGGTGCCGCATGTCGTTGTGGAGCGTCAGGGAGGACGGCGTGCCGGGTGCGTAACGGATCACCGTCAGGGCCGCGTTGCCGTGGTTGAGCCCCATCCAGCGCCACTCGGGTGCGTCGAGGGCGGCGCGGACCAGCCAACCGACGAGGAAGCTGTGGGTGACGACCAGCTCGTGGCGGGGGTGGTCACCACGGACCGGACCGGTGAACTCTGCGAGCGCCTCCCGGGCCAGCGCCGGACCGCGCTCGCGCTCCTCCTCGGGCAGCCGTGCGAGGAAGCCGAGCATGCCGTCGGCCGAATCCGGCGGCAGTTCCGCCCGCGTGGGCAGGTGGGGGACGTAGTCGCCGGCCAGTTCCGACTGGCGCAGCGGGACGGCGTCGAGTTGTGCGCCGACCAGTCGGGCGGTCTGTCGGGCCCGGGGCAGCGGCCCGTGGTGGATCACCGAAAGGGGGACGCTCCGGAGCCGTTCGCCGAGGAGAACGGCTTGGCGCCGGCCGTTTTCCGTCAGGCCCGTTCCGTCCGCCGAGGCTTCGGCGTGCCGGGCCAGGTAGAGGTGCCGAGCGGCGGTGTCCGTCATGTTCCTCGCTCCGTCGCCATCCAGGACTTCTTGATGTGGGGACGGACGTCGGGATCCGGGGCCGTGGTCGCGTCGCGGCGGTCTCGGCCGGTGGGACCCGGTGCGAGCTCCGCTGCGACGACCGGGCGGACGGCGGGACCGGAGGCGGAGGGGCCTTCTGCACCGGTGCCGGTGCGGGTCCCCTCCGCACGGGAGCCCGACGGACCGAACGGTGGCGGCCGAGTGCGTGCCGCCCGCTCCTACCGCGGGAGCTCCATGACGTCGGCGACCACACAGCTGACGTTGTCGGGGCCGCCGGAGTCGTTGGCGAGGGCGATGAGTTCGTGGACCGCCTGCTCGGGCCCGCTGGCGTCGGAGAGCACCCGGCGGATCTCTTCGGCCGGCACGACGGCGGACAGGCCGTCCGAGCAGAGCAGGTAGCGGTCCCCCTGTCGGGCGTCGCGCAGGCGCACGTCGGGCGTGGAGTCGGCTCCTTGGCCCAGGGCGCGGATCAGCAGCGACCGCTGGGGGTGGGAGGCGGCTTCTTCCGGGCTGAGTCGTCCTTCGTCGACCATCGCCTGCACCAGGGTGTGGTCCTGGGTGATCTGGAACAGCTCTCCACCACGCAGCAAGTAGACGCGGGAGTCGCCGATGTGGACGAGGGCCAACCGCGACCCGGTCCAGAGCATCGCGGTGAGCGTGGTCCCGGCGTCTTCGGGGGAGGGGCCGGGTGCGGAGACGCCGTGCACGGCCTGCTTGGCCCGGTCGATCGCTTCTTCGAGGACGTCGAGGAGGTTGCCCGCCGGGACGTCGTCGGTTTCGAGGCGCTTGAGCGCGTCGACGGCGGCGGCGCTCGCGGGGGCACCTCCGCTGCCGTAGCCGTCGGCGACGGCGAGCAGGCGGGACCCCGCGTAGACGGTGTCCTGATTGCTCTCGCGGACGAGGCCGGTGTCGGAAAGGGCGGCGTAACGGATGCCCAAGGGCTTGGCGGTCGGGGACACGGCAGGGTCCTTCCGGGAGAGGTGGTCGACGAGGAAGGCGGCCAAGTCCCGCCGTGCGGCCGTGTCGGCTTCGACCCGGGCCCAGAACGCACGGATCTCTTCGGCCGCCGGGCCTGCCGCCAGGGCGCAGACCTGCTGGATGCGGGCGAGGGGCATCCCGAGCCGTCGGAGCCAGGCAACCAGCCGGGCCCGATCCAGTTGCTCCGGTGCGTAGAGGCGATAGCCGGTCAGCGGGTCGACGCGGGCGGGAGTCAGAAGGCCGAGCTCGTCGTAGAGGCGCAGTGCCTTCGGAGACAGCCGGGACGCCTTAGCGAACGTCCCGATGGTCAGCAACTCCATGCTCGTTCCTCCTCGTGCCGGGCACGTCGCCCGGCCCCACCGATGCTGCGGGCTCCCCCAAGGTGAAGGTCAACCGAGAGCCCCGTTGGTTCTGTTCGTGAGCCACGCGAGAGCACCCGTGGCTCGGCGTCGAGAGCGGGCTCGTCCACAGGAGGGTGATGTCGCCGAGCTTCGGGTTCCGGCACACGTTCCCCGAGGGCGATCAACGGTGTTCGGCTTCCGTGACGGCGCGTCGTCCGTGACTGCTGGACCTACCCGGTCGACCGGCTGACCCGGCCGGCTTCTCCCTGCAGCTTGCGGGCTCGTTCGGTCGGCCTGTGGTTCGGCCCGCCGCCTTCGATCAACACCATGCTGCCAGGCCAATTTCCCTCGATGACTTCCGCCGGCGGATCGTGGATGACGAAGCGGCCCGTGAAGGGGGGCGAGGGTCGTCTGGATGCGTTCCAGGCACTCGATGACATCGGGGTGGTTCCGGCGACTGCGGAGATGGGCGAAGCCGTAAGCGGGCACCACGGGGCTCCTTCGTTCCGGGGGCGGGTGATGACCGCGAACGTATCTGAGAGCCCTTGAGCGCCGCGATTGCCTCGGGGGTAACCGACGCGGGGACGGGGCAGGCGTCCCGTCCCTACGAAGGCGCACCACGGAGGGGCCGTGGCCAGCGACGGGGCACATCGAGTGGGACGCGATGCGGCCGGTCGGGCCGCTCCATTTGAGATTCGTATCTCCTGTGCCGATGGCCCCGTCGGCGGGGCATCCGCCACCGCATCGCCCGCAAGGGCATCGAGTCTTCGCGGCGGCTGGGCCGGCACCGCTGGGTGGTCGAGAGAACCGTGTCCTGGCTGGCTGCCGATGCCTCCATCGACGGTACGAACGCAAGGCCGAGCACTTCCTTGCCTTCGTCGGCATAGCCGCAGCCCTCATCGGCCACCGCCAACTCGCACGCCTAGACACGCAAGAGCATTCAGTGTGAGGTTCCAACGCTGCTGGTCCAGACACGCAAGGGCGTGATCTCAGGCCCTGTCATGGCCTGCTCCAAGCGGCTCTCCACGTCGTCCAGGTTCGACCAGGTGACAACGCCGGGCACACGGGCGTGTGCGCGGCGGGCAGCAAGGAACTCATCGCGATGGCCGACGGCTCCCGCGAGTCGTCGGAGTCCTGCGCGGCGTCCTGGCCGAACGCGACCCCGCGGTCGCCCCGTGAATCCACGATGATCAGATGGCAAGCCGTAGCCACGGAGCAATCGTGAAGGGCGGATGGTGTCGCGATGACCGCGATGACCGCGAAGGCACTGAAGATGCTGAAGGACGCGAACGCCGAAGGGATCGAGCACCCCGGCGGCACCCTGCTCTCCCACCTGAAGAGGGTCGAAGCTCTGCTCGCCTCGTGGGAAGGTCGCCCGGCCCTGCGGGCTGCGGGTTTGTGCCATGCCTTCTACGGCACCGACGGGTTTCCGGTCCCACTGCTGGACTTGGAACATCGAGCAGACTTGGCAGAGGCGATCGGAGCAGACGCCGAGGCGCTCGTCTACCTGTACGCCTCCTGCGACCGCAAGGCCACCTACCGGAGGTTTGCCGAGGATGACGCGATGCTCCTCGACCGGTTCACCGGTGCCAGGATCCAGCCAAGTCTCGGCCAGCGTCGGGATTTCGCCGAGCTGACCGCCGCCAACGAGCTGGATCTCGCAGCGATCAGCCCGAAGATCCGAACCGAGCACGGCGCCAGCCTGCTCAGCCTGGGGACCTGTCCCCGAGTGGTGGACACCTCTGATCCCGGCCCCGCCAGGGGTCGGGTAGGAGGCATCTTTTATGGTGATGAAGGTCTACTCGCCCGAGTTCAAGGCGGACGCTGTCGCGCTGTACCTGTCGGATCCGAGCCACACCTTCGAGGGCATCGGCAAGGATCTGGGGATCAGCCGGGAGACGCTGCGCAACTGGGTGCGGGCCGAACGGGCCCGCCGCGGCGGGGGCAGCACGACGAGCACGAGCACGGAGAAGAACACGGTGGATTCCCCGCCGACGGCCGAGGAGCTTCAGGCCGAGAACGAGGCCCTGCGCCGGGAGCTGGCGGCAGCCCGCAAGGAGATGCACAAGCTCGCCACCGAACGGGACATTCTCCGCAAGGCGACGAAGTTTTTCGCACAAGA
>NZ_JBHYMF010000056.1:0-40450 GCF_042742855.1 Streptomyces sp. NPDC058877
CCCCTGATCCGGCCCGACCCACCGGCCACCCCCTACGCTCGACACCATGCGACTCCGACTTCCCCGGTGGGCCGCGGTCACCGCCGCGCTCGCCGTCCTCGCGGGCGCCGGCACCTGGACCGCCGTCGCCACGGACGAAGCGCCGCCCGTGCGCCGCGCGGACCGGGCCCTCGACATCAACGGGGTGCGCATCGACACCTCGTACTTCACCGATGACTCCACCGGCCGGCGCCCCGCCGTCCTGCTCGGCCACGGCTTCGGCGGCTCCAAGGACGACGTCCGCGCCCAGGCGGAGGACCTCGCCCGCAACGGCTACGCCGTGCTCACCTGGTCCGCCCGCGGCTTCGGCGCCTCCACCGGCGAGATCGGCCTCAACGACCCCGACCACGAGGTCAAGGACGTCCGGAAGCTGGTCGACTGGCTCGCGGGACGCCCCGAGGTGCTCCTCGACGGGCCCGGAGACCCGCGCGTCGGCATCACCGGCGCGTCCTACGGCGGCGCGATCTCCCTGCTGGCGGCCGGAAACGATCCGCGCGTCGACGCGATCGCCCCCCAGATCACCTACTGGAACCTCGCCGACGCCCTCTTCCCGAACGGCGTCTTCAAGAAGCTCTGGGCCGGCATCTTCTTCTCCGCCGGAAACCAGGCTCCCGGAAACCAGACATCCGGAGCCCGGGTGCCGGAGGGCCGGACCGACGGGGAGCGGCCCGGAGCCGCCCGGCCGGCCGCCTGCGGCCGGTTCACCGCCGAACTGTGTGCCCTCTACCAGCGCGTCGCCGTCGCCGGAAAGCCCGATCCGGCGGCCCGCGCCGTCCTCGAAGCCCGCAGCCCCTCCGCCGTCGGCACCCGCATCAAAGCGCCCGCGCTCCTCGTACAAGGCCAGTCCGACTCCCTCTTCACCCTGGCCCAGTCCGACGCCATGGCCCGCACCCTCACGGCCAACGGCGCCCCCGTCGCCGTCGACTGGATCGCCGGCGGCCACGACGGCGGCGACCGGGAGACCGAGCGCGTCGAGCGCCGCATCACGAACTGGTTCGACCGCTGGCTGAAGCGCGAGGCCACCGTCGACACGGGCCCCGCCTTCCGCGTCAGCCGTACCGGCGGCGTCGACTCCACCGACGGGCGGGCCACGCTGCGCGCCGCGACCGCCGACCACTACCCGGGGCTCGCCTCCCACACCGTCACCGCCCTCCTCGCCGGACCACCACAGACCTTCACCAACCCGCCGGGCGCCGCACCACCCGCCGTCTCGGCCGTTCCCGGGCTCGGCGGCGGCTTCTCCGGCCTCTCCTCCCTCGGCGTCGGCCTCTCCCTCGACTTCCCGGGCCAGCACGCCCGGTTCGACGCCGATCCGCAGGCCGCACCCCTGCGGATCACCGGCACCCCGACCGTCCGCGTCAAGGTCACCTCCACCGCCGCCGACGGCTCCGCAGTGCTCTTCGGCAAGCTCTACGACGTGGGGCCCGACGGTCGCCAGCAGGTGCTGCCCGCCCAACTGGTCGCCCCGGTGCGGGTCGAGAACGCCACGGCCGGACGCAGCCTCACCCTGACCCTCCCCGCGATCGACCACGAGGTCGAGACCGGACACCGGCTGCGGCTCGTGATCGCCGCCACCGACCTCGGCTACGCCTCCCCGACGGTCCCCGCCGGTTACACCGTCGCCGTCGAGGGCCCGCTGGCCGTGCCCACCGCGCCCGGTCTCGCCGCCCAGGCCACCAGCCTTCCCCGGTGGGTGTGGGGACTGCCGCTGCTGGCCCTCGCCGGGGCCGCCGCCCTGCTGCTCACCGCCCGACGCAGGACCACCGTCCCCGCGCCCGACCCCACACTCTCCTCCGTGCCGCTCCAGATCACCGGACTCTCCAAGAAGTACCGGGGCGGCGAGCGGTACAGCGTCCGGGACCTCTCCTTCCGCGTCGAACAGGGGCAGGTCCTCGGGCTTCTCGGGCCGAACGGCGCGGGCAAAACCACCACCCTGCGCATGCTGATGGGACTCATCACCCCCGACGAGGGCGAGATCCGGGTCTTCGGCCAGGCCATCGGTCCGGGTGCCCCGGTGCTCTCCCGCGTCGGCGCCTTCGTGGAAGGCGCCGGTTTCCTGCCGCACCTGTCGGGCCGGGAGAACCTGGACCTGTACTGGAAGGCCACCGGCCGTCCCGCCGAGGACGCCCACGTCGACGAGGCCCTGCGGATCGCGAACCTGGGGAGCGCCCTCGAACGCGCCGTGCGCACCTACTCGCAGGGCATGCGCCAGCGCCTCGCCCTGGCCCAGGCCATGCTCGGACTGCCGGACCTGCTGATCCTCGACGAGCCGACCAACGGGCTTGACCCGCCGCAGATCCGCGAGATGCGGGAGGTGATGATCCGGTACGCGGCCGGTGGCCGTACCGTCATCGTCTCCAGCCACTTGCTGGCCGAAGTGGAACAGTCCTGCACCCACCTGGTCGTCATGGACCGGGGCCAGCTCGTACAGGCCGGGCCGGTCGCCGAGATCACCGGCTCCGGTTCCGCCCTGCTCGTCACGCTCGGGGAGCCCGTCCCCGACGCCCTGGTCGAGAAGGTCGGTGCCCTGCCGGGCGTCGGCTCCGTCGCCCGCGCCGACGGCGGACTCCTGGTCCGCCTCGACGGCTCCGACGCGACCGCCCTCATCGGGGAACTCGTCCGCCTGGACGTGCCGCTGACCGGGGTGGGCCCGCACCGGCGTCTGGAGGACGCGTTCCTGACCCTGATCGGAGGAGCCGCATGAGCGCGCCGACCACCCGCCCGGCCCCGCCCGAGGCGTCCGCCTCCGGCTACCGCCCCGGACGCACCCTGCCCCTGCGCGTCGAAGCCCTTCGGCAGTGGAAGCGCCGCCGCACCCTCGTCATGGGCGGCATCCTCGCCGCCCTGCCGTTCGTGCTGATCGCGGCCTTCGCGATCGGCGGTTCGGGGGACGGCAACCGCAACGGCCGCATCACCCTGATCGACACGGCGACGGCTTCCGGCGCCAACTTCGCGGCCACCTGTCTCTTCGTCTCGGCCGGCTTCCTCCTCGTCATTCCGGTGGCGCTGTTCTGCGGGGACACGGTTGCTTCCGAGGCGAGCTGGTCCTCGCTGAGGTACCTGCTCGCCGCGCCCGTGCCACGCTCCCGGTTGCTGGTGTCCAAACTGGTCGTGGCGCTCGGCTACAGCGCGGCGGCCATGGTTCTCCTCCCGCTGGTCGCCCTGGCCGCGGGCACCGTCGCCTACGGCTGGGGGCCGCTCCGGCTGCCGACCGGTGGATCGGTGCCCGCAGGAGACGCCCTGCTCCGGATCGCGATCGCCGTTGCCTTCGTCTTCGCCTCCCAACTCGTCACCGCGGGACTCGCCTTCTGGCTGTCCACCCGCACCGATGCCCCGCTCGGGGCGGTCGGCGGGGCCGTCGGCCTGACGATCGTCGGCAATGTGCTGGATGCCGTCACGGCCCTCGGTGACTGGCGTCAGTTCCTTCCCGCACACTGGCAGTTCGCCTGGATCGACGCGCTCCAACCCCAACTTGAGTGGGGCGGCATGGTGAGGGGAACGGCGATCTCCGTGACCTACGCCCTGGTCCTCTTCGCACTCGCCTTCCGCGGCTTCGCCCGCAAGGACATCGTGTCCTAGCGACTTCCGGTCATACCCACCCCCGTCGTGCCGCTTCCGCGCCCGCACGGAAGCGGCTGGTCGTACCGAGGGCGGCCATCAGGTCGCCCACCCTGCGGCTGTACGTCCGGGCGGACATGCCGAGCCTGGCCGCTGCGGTCTCGTCCGTCACCCCCGACAGAAGGGCATCCAGCACCGGGCGCAACTGCGCCGGCAGGTCCTGTGGGGGTGGCGCCGGCGGCGGCGCGCACATCAGCTCCTCGGCCGCCGTCCAGCAGACGTGATGGGCGCGGACGAGGGCCTGTACGACCACCGGGTCGCGGATCAGCAGCAGCCCGTTGTACAGCAGTTCCAGATCGAGCGGGATCGCGGCCACCGTCCGGTCGACGAGGATCATCTTGAACGGAATGGCCTCCATGAGGCGGGCCCGCCCGGGGGGCCGGAGCCCTCCCAGCAGATGGGGCAGTGCGTGCCGCGGCACGATGCGCCTGACCTCGTCGGCCCGTTCCGCCGCGGCCCGCATGCACGCTCCTGCCAATTGCAGGAACGGCTCGGGGATCGCGCAGCCCGCGGAAGTGACCGGGTCGTCGAAGGTGAGTAACTCGTGCCGGGTGGAGGCTGCCAGTCCGGCCAGTGCGGCACTGATCCGCCGTGCACCCCGGACCGGCCGGCCGATGGCACGCTGCCCTTCGGCCGCGGCCCGGTTCATTGCCGAACGGGCGAGCATCACGGAGCCCGCGCTCTCTGCCACCGTTGACCACCCCCGCCCGATCGACGTCCACTCCATGTACGCATGTGACTGCGCACGGTGACAAGCCCTGTTGAGAAGGATGGCGAATCCATGCCATCAAGGTCCACCCCTGTCGCCGTTGCCGCATCGAGACGCATTCGCAACGCCTCCGGTGGCTCCTCGTGCGCCGTCCGTCCGTCATCTTCACAAGAGCCTCATCAGTAGGGGGAGATGACATGGCACACCGAAATCCACGGGCGGGCGGAGGGCGCGGGTCCCGCGCTGCGGTCGCGGTCCTGCTCGCCGCCGGCCTGGCGCTCGCCGGCTGCGGCGCGGACGGAGACGGGGGCGGCGGCGACCGGGGGTTCGCGGAGGGGGGCGGAAACGCGCCCGTCGCCCCGGACGGCGCACGGGACGACGCCGTGCAGCCCCGGGAGGGCGAGCAGCGTTCTCCGGCCCCCGCTCCCGATTACCTGTCCACCTTCGCGCTCGACGTGGACACCGCTTCCTACGGCTACGCCCGGCGCACGCTCGCCGAAGGACGGCTTCCCGCGCCGGCGAGCGTGCGGCCGGAGGAGTTCATCAACAGCTTCCGCCCCGACTACCCGCGCCCGGAGGACAACGGCTTCAGCGTGACCCTCGACGGGGCCCGCACCGGTCGGGACGGGTGGTCCCTGGTCCGGGTCGGGCTCGCCACCCGGGGGGCCGACCGGAACGCCGAACGTCCGCCCGCCGCGCTCACCTTCGTCGTCGACGTGTCCGGCTCGATGGACGAGCCCGGGCGGCTCGACCTGGTCAAGGAGTCGCTCGGGCTGCTCGCCGACCAGCTCCGCGACGACGACTCGATCGCGCTCGTGACCTTCAGCACCGAGGCCGAGACCCGGCTGCCCATGACCCGCGTCGGAGGCGCCCGCGACCGGATCCACGAGGTGGTCTCCGCCCTCGGGACGAGTGCCTCCACGAACGTGGAGGCAGGTGTCCGTACCGGCTACGACGTCGCCGTCGCCGGTCACCGTCGGGGCGCCACCAACCGGGTGGTGCTGCTCTCCGACGCGCTCGCCAACACCGGGGCCACGGAGGCCGAGACCATCCTCGCCCGCATCGAGGAGGAGCGCCGGCAGTACGGCATCACCCTCTTCGGCGTCGGAGTGGGCAGCGAATTCGGCGACGCGTTCATGGAGCGGCTCGCCGACCGGGGGGACGGGCAGACGACGTACGTCGCCACCTCGGCGCAGGCCCGGAAGGTCTTCGTCGACCAGCTGCCCAGCCACGTCGAACTGCGGGCCCGCGACGCCAAGGCGCAGGTCGCCTTCGACCGGGGGACCGTGGAGAAGTTCCGGCTCGTCGGGTACGAGAACCGCGCGGTCGCCGACGAGGACTTCCGGAACGACCGGGTGGACGGCGGTGAGGTCGGGGCCGGACACACCGTCACGGCGCTCTACGCCGTCAAGACCAGGCCGGGAGCGGCGGGGCCGGTCGCCACGGCCACGGTCCGCTGGCTCGATCCGGCCACCCGTGCCCCGCACGAGCGCTCCGGCACGGTGGGGACGGCCGCGTTGACCGGTGACGTCTGGGGCGGCGGCCACGACAGCCTGCAGTTGACCGCGATCGCCGCCTACTTCGCCGAGGCCCTGCGCGGCGGAGACCTGCCGGGCCATCCGGGGCTTCCGGCGCTCGTCCGCAGCGCCGAGGGGATCGCCGCGCGGTCGGGTTCGGCCGTCGTCCGCGAGCTGGCCGAATCCATGCGGCAGGCTTCCGCCCTGCGCGGTCCCCAGGAGCCCGAGGACCCCTCCGGGGAGGGGGAGCTGCGGTCGGGCGACCCGTACAGCTGACGACGGCTGACGACATCGGGGAGCAGCAGGACGGCGGGCGCGGAGCCGCCCTGCTGCTCGCCCCGTCGTCATGAGCACCAGCCCCACCCTCGCCGGCTCCCGCGCCGGCTCCTGCCCCGGCGCCCGCGTTGCCTTCCTGCGCCGGATTTCCGCCCACCTTCCCGAGCGGCACCCTCCCCGTGCCCGCCGCCCCGCGGAGCCCGGGTGCGTCACGGCCCCGGCGCCGGTGCACGCCCGCCCGACGGGCCGGCGGCGGTTCGAGTCGTGTGCGACGAGCGCCGTCGCCGGATCCGTGGTGTGCGCGCCCCCGGGTCCCCTTCTCCCTCGCCCCTCGCGGCGTTCACGGCGCCCCGGAGCCCCCGAGGGCCCCGCCCGGAGTAATCCGGAGAAACATACTCCACTGGCTGTTTTTGGCGTGAAGTGACGACTGCAAGTCCTTCCGGCATCCGCAAGGACCCCGTGAAAGCGTACCCCCGAGTCCTGAAACAGTCTTTCGGTATGCGTATGATCTGCGCCACTGACGGGAAGTCGACTCCTTTAAAACGGGACAAAGAGGGTGGATCACCCCGATATCCCGGGCTGTGATTCCGTACCCTCCGGTTTCTTATTGACATGGCTACGGGGGTCTTTTCTAATCAACGAGGGTCATCCCGCGCGCAGACACCGCACAGGCACTGAGGGGGCAAGGTGGACGTCCGGATCCTGGGGGGACTGTCGGTACGGGAGAACGGGGTGTCGATCACCCCGACGGCAGCCGCGCCCCGGCAGTTGCTCGCCCTGCTCACGGCCAGCGCCGACCAACTCGTCCCGGTGACGGTCCTGACCGAGGAGCTGTGGCCGTCCGGCGCACCGCGCGGCGCCCGGGCCGAACTCCAGGCGCACATAGCGGAGCTGCGGACCCTCATCGCGGGCGCCCTGCGCAGCGCCGATCCGGCGGAGCTCCGCCAGGGTTGGGCGGACCGGCCCAGCGCCGAGGCGATCCTCGTCTCCCAGCCCGGCGGCTACCGGCTCGACACGGGCGGAGGCGTCCATGACGTCTGGCAGTTCGAGCGCGCCGCCGGAGCCGGCTACCGGGCCATGGAGGCCGGCGACCTGTCCCGGGCCGCGCTCCGCCTCGGTGAGGCGCTCGCCCTGTGGCGCGGTGACCCCTACGCGGGCGTGGCCGCCGGCCCCCGGCTCCGCAGGGAGATCGAGCGCCTCGAAACCTCCCGGCTGAGCGTGCTGGACCAGTGGATGGAAGCGCAGTTGGGCCTCGGTCGGCACGCCGAACTCATCTCCGAACTGACCGGCCTCGTCTCCCGGTACCGCACCAACGAGCCCCTCCACGCCCACCTCATGGTCGCCCTGCTGCGCTGCGGACAGCCCGATCAAGCCCTCGCCGTGTACGAACGGCTGCGCGTCGCCCTCAAGGACCAGAGCGGCATGGAACCCTCGGCGCGACTCCGTCGGCTCCACCGCTCGGTCATCGCCGTGCGGGACACCACGGGTCGCCTTCCGTACGGCGGCCGCACCCCCGCCCCGTATGCCCCCGCCCCGTCCGTCCCCGCGCAATACGCTCCGACCCCCTACGTCCCCGCGCCGTACGCCTCCGCGCGCGACCGTCTCGTCCCGGCCGGATCCGTCGGCTGACCTGCTGACGGAGTGGCAGGTCAGCCATGGGGAACGAAGTGCGGCACGTCACCGTTGACCGACTCCCGAAGCCGAATTATTTTCGGCGAGCAGTACGGGTTTCCTCCGAGGTGCCCGATTTCGCTTGACTACGGGGGTAGGGGCCATGACCTTGCACGGCGCGGACGGAGCTGATGGCGCCGACGCGCTGCTCACCGTCCTCGAACTCCTCGCCCGGCAGGCGCCCCCCGCCCGCTTCGAGGCCCTCGTCGACGAGGCCCGTCGCAGCGGACTCGGCGACGGCGAACTCCACCGCCTGGAGCGGGCCGTGGAACTGGCCGGCACGATCGATGCCGGACGCGCCCACGACAAGCGCCGCGAGGCCGGCCTCGCCGCCCTTGCCGACACCGCCCGCGACCTCACCCTCTCCTACGACCTCGACGGCCTGCTGCGCGTCATCACCCGCCGCGCCCGGCGACTCCTCGGCCTCGACCTCGCCTACGTCACCCTCCGCGGCCCGCACGGCGCCTGCTACGTCCACACCACCGAAGGCTCCCGCGCCACGACCGGAACCGGCCGGGGCGACGGCCCGCACCTCGCCCCGGGGCTCCGGATCGCCGAGGGGTACGGACTCGGCGGTGCGGTCCAGCTGCACGGCGAGCCCGTCTGGACCGCCGACTACCTCGCCGACGAACGCTTCGCCCCCTCCGGCTCCCTGGACGCCGGCGTCCACGCCCCGGCCTTCGACGAGTCCGCCGAGTCCGCCCTGCGGGCCGAGGGGCTCCACGCGATCGTGGCCGTGCCGCTGCGCAGCGGCGACACCGTCATCGGAGCCCTCCACGGCGGGGACCGGCGCGTCCGCCACCACACCGCCGAGGAGATCGCGCTCCTCGCCGCGCTCGCCGACCTCGCCTCGCTCGCCGTCGAGAAGGCCGGCCTCCTCGACCGCACCCGTGCCGAAGTCTCCGAACTGGAACGGGACGGAGCCCGAGCACGCTCCCGACTCACCCGGATGCGGCACGTCAGCGAGGCCCACGGCCGCATCATGAACCTGGTCCTCGCCGGTGGCGACCTGCGCAACGTGGCCAAGGCGGCGGCCGACGCCCTCGACGCGACCGTGCTGATCCGCGACCCCGGCGGACGGTGCCTCGCCGCTGCAGGAGACACCCCCAGCCTCGA
Source organism: Streptomyces sp. NPDC058877 (assembly GCF_042742855.1). NCBI lineage: Bacteria > Bacillati > Actinomycetota > Actinomycetes > Kitasatosporales > Streptomycetaceae > Streptomyces > Streptomyces sp. NPDC058877. The sequence continues at coordinate 8,947 of NZ_JBHYMF010000056.1, forward strand.
CGAGGAGGCCGTCGCCAAGGCCTCCCTCGACGCCCACGCACACCGCCGCCCCGTCCTCGCCGACGACGTCACCTGGGTCGCACCGGTCATCGCGGGCTCCGAAGACCTCGGCGTCCTCGTCGTCCACGCCGCCGGCGGACTCACCGGCGAGGACGAACGCCTCCTCGAACTCGCCGCCCAGTCCGTCGCCTTCCTCCTCCTGATGCGCCGCTCCACCGCCGTCGCCGAAGGCCCCGTCCGCGACGAGCTCCTCGACGACCTCATCGCCGACCCCCCGCACGCCCCGCAGCAGATCGCCCAGCGGGCCCGCCGGCTCGGTGTCGACCTGCGCCGACCGCACGTCCTCGTGCTCGCCCGGCCGGAAGGCGGCGAACAGGGCCGGGCGGTGGTGTGGGCGTCCTCCTACGCGTACCGCCTCTCCGGCCTGAAGACCGTGCAGGGCGGCTGCATCGTGCTTCTGCTTCCCGGCATCGACGCCTCGGCCGCCGCCAAGGCGGTCGCCGCCGAACTGTCCCCGCTGCTCGGACACCCCGTTTCCGTGGCCGGCGCCGGGCCCGCCCAGAGCCCGGACGGCGTCGGACGGATGCACCAGGAGGCCGGACGATGCCTGGACGCGATGAGCGCGCTCGGCGGCACCGGCTCGGCCGCTTCGATGCAGGACCTCGGATTCCTGGGACTGTTGCTCTCCGACGACAACGACGTCGACGGCTTCGTCGATGCGGCGATCGGTCCCGTCCTGGACTACGACGCCGAGCGGTTCACCGACCTCACCCACACCCTGGAGGCGTACTTCGCCTCCGGCGGCAGCCCCACCAACGCCGCCGAGGCGCTCCACGTCCACCCCAACACCGTCTCCCGCCGACTGGAGCGCATCGGCGAACTCCTCGGCCCCGCGTGGCAGAAACCCGGCCAGGTACTGGAGGTCCAGCTGGCGCTGCGCCTCCAACGCACCCGCGAGGTCCTGGCCCGGGGCCGCGTGACGTCGGACCCGGCGCGTCAGTCGGGTCCACCGGAACGCACGGCCTGACCTTCGGGATGCCCCCCGGCACCCCGAACGTCAGGGCCGTCCTGCGTTCCCCGACGGGCGCACCAGGCTGGCCACGGCGCCCTGCCGAGCGGTCGAACCACCCGGGCGAACCGGGTACGAGGACGCCCGTCCGCCGTGCGGTGCCCCGCATCCGACGCGCCGGCCACCGCGGGCCGGGGGACGGCCCTCAGCTCGCCGAGCGCCGTGCTTCGTACCCGGCGTCCCAGCCGCCCGCCATGATCGTCGCCGCGTGGGCCGCCGAGGCCAGCGTGATGTGTCGGTGCCAGCCGCGGAACGAACGGCCCACGAAGTCCCTCAGCCCCGCTTCTTCGCCGACCTCGGCGAAGTCCCGCTCCACCCGACGCCCCAGCTTGGTGATCCGCACCAGGGAGCCGACCGGAGAGTTCGTCAGGTCGCTGATCCACACCCGGGCGGGCGTCCGCCGCGGGTCGTCCCACTCGCCGACCAGCACCAGGGGCCGCATCCGCTCCCCGCCCGGCACGGGCAGCGCCACCCGGACGGCCGTCGCGAGCGAGGTCCGCGAGGTCTGCACCCCGGCCACCGTGTCCACCCAGCTCACCGGCCTGCGCAGCCCCTTGAGCGACTCCAGTATCTGTACCGCCGACATCGGGCCCGCACCGAAGCCGGGCAGCGCGCGATCGGCGATCGCGAGCCGCGCCCCCGCACCGATCCGGGCCACCACCGGCACCCCGGCCCCGGCGAGCCGCGTCAAGGCCGCCCGCCCCGCACCGCCCCGGATGTCGAGCAGCACCGGCTTGCGGGTGACCTCGGGCCAGCGTGCCGTGTCGAGGGCCGCCGCCACCGCGCACTCCTCCAGGGTCTCCTCGCCGGCCTCCTGGGGGACCTCCGCGCGGTCACGCCGGGTGCGGTCGTTCACCCAGGGGTCCGGCAGGAAGAGCCGCCAGTTCACCGGCACGCTCAACTCGTCGCTCGCGAACCACACCCCGAACGCCTGCTGCCCGTGGAAGACCTGGCCGCGCTCCGGGTCGAAGCGCCGGTCCACCCCCACGGAGTGTTCGCCGGCCTTCGGGATCGGCATCGGTCGGACCACCCAGGCCTGCGGGCAGCCGTTCCGCTCCAGGTACTGGGCGAGCGCGGCCCGCATCGGCTGCCAGTCCCAGGTGGAGCTGGAGACGAAGTGGTGCAGGCTCTGCTCGGCCGCGGGCCCGCCGATCTGCGCGGCGATGTTGCGGATCGACTTCCGGCCCTGCGCGGTCAGCAGGCCGTGCAGGTACTGCTCGGCCTTCAGGCGCTGGTCGCGGCGGGAGAAGCCGGAGAACAACGCGGCACACAGCTCGGCGTAGACGGCCTCGCGCGAAGTCCCCGCGCCGCCGGACGACCTGGCGGCGCCCAGCGCCGCGGCCTGTGGAACCGACCTGGTGACGGTCCTGCGCTTGGTTGCGACGGATGTACTCACGACACTCCTGCCCGAAGGTTGCGCAGCTCCCTCCCGCTGCTCCGCCAGCCTCGCGCCGCCCCCCTTGCAGGGGCGAGGTGTACCCGGCACCCGAATCGGCCGCCAGATGGTGGCCGGACCACCTACCCGCCGGTTTCTGCAGGTCAGAGCCGTCATCGAAGCCCTGCTTCCGGTCATTGCCACGATGCCGGGAAACTCCCCGGACCGGAGGCGCATCAGCCCTCGGGCCGCTCCCGTCCGGAGCCCGGCGATACCCCGAGGGGGGATCTGACAGACTCTCCGCCCCCGCTTTGACCCGTCGCACGGCGTGGCCGGACCATCGCAGAGCGAGGCTGCACGGGCCGGACCCGGTTAATGCCCCAGGCCGGGACACGCGCCCGTGCGCCTCGCTTCCGCACGGGCCCGCGCGGTGCCCGCCCACCCGTCTCGTAGTCTTGGGCGCATGGCGCTGCGCAAGGATCTGCCGGTCGTCGGCGCGGTCGCCGCCGGCGGCGCCCTCGGCGCGGTCGCACGCCACGGCGCCACCCTCGCCTGGCCGACCCCGGACGGGGCCTTCCCCTGGACGGTCCTCGTGGTCAACGCGGCCGGCTGCGCACTGCTCGGCGCCCTGATGGTGCTGCTCACCGAAACCACCACCGCACCGCACCCGTTGCTCCGGCCCTTCCTCGGCACCGGAGTCTGCGGCGGGTTCACCACCTTCTCGACGGCCGGCCTCGACGCCCAACGGCTGCTGGCCGCGGGCGACCCGGCCCGAGGCCTGCTCTACCTGGGAGGGACCCTGCTCACCGCCCTCGCCGCCGTCTGGGCGGGCGTCAGCCTCACCCGGGCCGTCGCCCGGGGCCGGGTGGTGCGCGCGTGACCTGGCTGTTCGTCCTCGTCGGGGGCGCCGTCGGCGCGCCCCTGCGCTACCTCACCGACCGCGCCGTCCGGGCGCGCCACGACTCGGTCTTCCCCTGGGGCACCTTCGCCGTCAACGTCCTGGGCTCGTTCGCCCTCGGACTCCTCACCGGGGTCGCCTCGGCCCGCCTGCACCTGCTGCTCGGCACCGGCCTGTGCGGAGCCCTGACCACGTACTCCACCTTCTCCTACGAGACCTTCCGGCTCTACGAGGACGGAGCGAAGGGCTATGCGGCGCTGAACGCGGCCGGGAGCCTGACCGCCGGCCTCGGAGCCGTGTGGCTCGGGGTCGAAGCGGCGGCCGGGCTCGGCTGACCCGGTTCGGACGCCTCAGGCGGTGATCCAGTCGCTGGTCGCGATCACCGGCTGCACCCCGTCGCGGTGGACGGTGCCCTCGATCAGGCCGTACATCCGGTCCGCCGCGAAGTACACCTCGTTGTCGTTCTTCATCCCGAACGGCTCCAGATCCACCAGGAAGTGGTGCTTGTTCGGCAGGTTGAGCCGGACCTCGTTGACCGTGGAGACGTGGTCCAGGACCCGGTCCGCCATGGCGTGCAGGGTCTGCTGCAGCGAGTAGCTGTACGTCTCCGCGAACGCCTCCAGCATGTGGCGCCGCACCTTCGCGTACGAGGCGTCCCAGTCGTGGCCCGCATCCGTCGCCGCAGCAGCCGAGTTCGCCCAGCGGGCGGTCACCTCGGTGGCCAGGATCCGGTCGTACGCCTCCCGGAGCGTGGTGTACCGGTCCTTGAGGAAGCCGTGGAACTCGGAGTTCGTCGAGTTCATCACCGTCAGTTCCTTGAGACCCGAGAGGACCTGCAGACCGGTGTTCTCCGAGTAGGTGATCTGTGCCGTGCGGACCTCCTGCCCCTTGCGCACGAAGGAGTGCTGCTCCTTGCGCTTCGGCACCGAGATCCGTTCCCAGGCGTACTCCTCGATCCGGACCTGCGCCTCGCGGATCACCGTCTGCGAGTTCACGAAGTGCTTCGCCAGGAGGATGCCGAAGGCCTCGGGGGAGGTGACGCCGTGCTCCTTGGCGAAGGCGTAGACCGTGTTCTTGGTGGTGTCGGTCGGCAGGCAGTTGGCGTTGTCGCCGGTCAGATGGACGTCGCGGTACTCGCCGCGCAGCGCCACCGACACGTTCAGATCGCGGATCTCGTGCCAGGAACCGTCGCTGCCCTGACGGTTGATCTTGACGATGCGGTTCTCGGCCTTGCCGTACTGGTTCTGCGCGAGGACGTGCTTGCTCATGTGCTGCTCAGCTCCTGCGGGTACGTGGATACGGATATCCCGTACGCCCGGCGTCCAGCGCGCCCCCCCCGTCGTCCTGGAGGTGCGCTCCCCGCCGTCCGGCCCGTGAACGGCGGACCGCCCCGGGACTGACGAGCATCCCGGTCCGTAGGTGTCGGCTCGAAGATAGGTCCGTTTCCCGCGGCTGGCAATGGGGGCCGGTCACGGGCCCCGTGCACGAGGGGCGCCCCCCCCGGCGGGACGGTCCCGCCAACGGCAGCAGCGGGACGAGCGACGGACACCCGCGACCGCCCCGGGGGCGGCCGACCGCGCGGAGCGGTGTCACCGGGTCGGCAGCACCCGGCACTCGACCGCCGGGAGACCCTTGGCCCACCAGTGCCCGAAGCGCCGGTAGACGTCCGGATCCCGGGCCGCGAGCAACCGCCCCAGGGACTCGGCCTCGGCCGCGAGGGCCTCCCAGACCCCGGCCGGGAGCGGATGGAAGGCCGAGGCTTCGATCCCGCCGTCGACCGGACGCCACACCCCGGCGACGTATCCGTCCACGAGGAGCGTCGGCAAGGTGTCCCCGTTCATCCGGATGACCTGCTTGCGGTACGCGGCCGGAAGGATCCGGCCGCGGTCCGCGTACGCCAGCAACGTGCTGTCCCACATCGCCATCAGCCGGGGCGGCGCCACCACCTCCTCGTCGGGCCGCACCGCCCCGCGCACGTCGTACAGCACCGTTCCGTCGGCCCCCTCGAACCGGTCCAGTTCCCCTTCCCTTTCCAGCGCCTGCACCGCCCCGCGCACCAAACGCCGCGGCACCGTCGTGAACTGCGCCATGTCCGGCACGGACGCGGGCCCGAAGCCCTCCAGGTAGCGTCGGAGCAGCACGGTCAGGCCCGCCGCGGACGCCTCCGGGTCTCTGAGCACCGGCAGTTCGTCCGCCGTCACGAAGGCCTGTGCCGCACCGAACGACCACGGCGGCCCGGTCGGCGCGTGCCACAGCGGCGCGTACTGCCGCACCATCCGCCAGACCACGGACTCCACCGGCCCGCCGCGGCCCGCTTCGAGGCGCTCCCGCAGCTCGGTCCCGGTGCGCGCGCTCCCCGCGTACGCGAGGAGGTCGGGCAGCAGCGCGTCGGCGTCGGCGGCCGTGAAACCGGCCGTCGTGAACCGCGGATCGTGCAACCGCGACCCCCGCAGAGTCGGTTCCATGCCCTCCCGGAACGCCCGGTAGTCCTCGGTGTGCACGAGGTGCAGGGTGATCCGCATCAGCGTCGACCTGACCACCCGGAACCCCTCCACGGCACCGTCCAGGTGCTCCGGGGCGAAGTCCGCGACCCGGTTCCACAGCGCCACGTAGGGCGAGCCGGGGTGCTGTGCCTGCAGCCCCACCACCCGTCGCACCGCTTCCGCGACGTCGATCGGGGCCCGCTCCAGCAGCAACTGCCGTGCCAGAGTGGACCGGTTGAGAGCCCGTGCGGTGATCACCATGGTGTGATTCTGCCGCCCCGGGACCCGGCGTGCACACCACGGCACCGCGGCCGGGGGGCGCCGCACGGCCTCACACCGGAGGGCGCCCCCGCCCCGTGCTCCGCAGCGGATTGGGCACGGGCGCATAGCGGGCCTCGGCCCCGTCCACGTCGAGCCAGCGCAACAACAGGTTCGTCTTGGCCGGCACGTGCGGTGAGTCGAGGAGCGCATCGACCTCCGCGGAACAACCGTGCTCCGCCGCGTGCCTGGCGAACACCGCCCGGGCCAGGGGCCAGAGTTCACCGGCGAGCTCCGGATGGCGGTCGGTGACCGCGCCGGCGATCTCGGAGAGGTTGTTCGTCACCAGGCAGTACGCGAGCCGCTGCCAGCCGTGCACCGCGCCCAGCGCCGGAGCGGGCGCCCGCGGCCCGTGCCGGTCCAGCAGGCCGAGGTGCCGCTCGGCGACCAGCCGCACCCCCTCGTGGTCCCGGAAGAGCGCCTGCACGGGCAGGCCGGTGCCGTCCACGCCGACCAGGACGTTCTGCAGGTGGCACTCCAGGACCAGCCCGTGCCGCTGCCAGGCGTGCAACACCGGCGGCACCACCTGGTCGAGGTAGCACCGCCACCAGACGAGGGCCCGCTCCGGGGTCAGCCCGTCGAGCGGATTGCCCGGAAAGCCCTCGCCGATGCCGGCCGCGAGGAGGGGCGTCACACCGGTGCCGAGACGGGCCCGCAGCCCTTCGCGCGCGATCACCGCGAAGCCCTCGTAGGCGTGTTGCCCGCCGAGGTCGGCGGTGCGGTAGCCCCGGTCGGCGAGGAAGGCCGCCGACGGCAGGGAATCGAAGACCGGCGCGAGGAGGTCACCGATGGTCCGCAGCCACAACAGGTCGCGCAGCTCCAGCCGACGGTTGCCGTTGGTGATCCGCACGTCCAGGCTCATCTTGCAGAAGAAGTCGGCCTCCGGCAGGTACACCGTCCGCACCGAGGAGGTCGGCACGGCGCGCCCCGGGTGCGGGGCACTGGCACCGAGCCGCACCAGCCGCCCGTCACGGAAGGCCGGCAGTTCGCCGAGCAGTTCCAGCTCCCACGGGTGGATGGGCAGCGGTAGGTAACCGTCGGGCACGTCGCCCGCGGCGAGCGGGGCGAGGAGGGACAGATCGCCGTCCTCCGCGAGGACGTCGGCCCGAACGCCGAGGAGCTGCAGGGGGAAGCGGGCGTACGCCTCCGGAGCGTACGGGAGCCAGTTTTCGGGGCCCCCCGTCCCACGCGCCTTCGGCGCCGGGTGGTACCGGTGTCCCGCGAGCAGCGCCTGTTCGGACCGTAGATAGGGATCGTCCGGCGGACACGCGGACGTGCGCGCGTCCTGGAGCGCCGCGATCACGTCCCTGCTGTCGGTCATCTCGGTGACGACGGTCCGGTTGGTGACGCCGGTGCGCCGGCCGAGCTCGTCGGAGGCCAGCGCCACGAGGGCCTCGAAGGTCAGCGGGAGCCACCCGCCGTCGGTGCGCACACAGGGCTCGGTGGGCCGTCGACCGGCCCGGACCCGCAGCAGACGGCCGGTCGCCGGAAGCCGGTGGACGACATGGTCCGCATCCGGGCACGGAGCGGGCTCGGCCACTTCCCGGACCAGACAGTTCAGGAGGGCGGTGGCCGACAGGGCATCCGCCCGGCCCTTGGCTTCCGTCACGACAGCGCCCCCTCGCGGTACGTCCGTGCCGCCGCGCGCAGTTCGCGCCGTCGGTGGGCGGCTCCCGATGGGGACATCCTGCGCAGGGTAGTGAGGCTTCATGCACCGCGATCCGGATCGCGCCAAGAGCGCCCATCAGATGTTGCGCGCCCCCGAGGCGGCCTTCGCCACCGACCTGGCCGCCGTGGCCCCCCACCTCCTCGCCGGCTACCACCAGGAGCTACCACCGGCCCGGGCGGCGGTCCTCGGCCGGCTGTGGCGCGCACTGCTCCACGAGCCGCTGCCGGGGGTGACGGCGCGCCGCGGGGACACCGGCCGGGTGGAGTTCGCCGACGGCCGGGTCCTCATCGGACCGCCCCGACTCCCGCACGACCTGCCGCTCCCCGGTGAGGACACGACCGTACGGCTCGACGGCCACGCCCACGACCATCCGGCCGCCCTCCTGGCCGCGCTCGGACTGCCGGGCGCCGACGCCCTCGTCGCCGAACTCGACCACGGCGTCCCCTCCCTGGCCCTGTCCCGGGCGGGAGCGAACCGGGCCGCCCCCGCCCGGTGGGACGGCACCCGGCCGCCGGCCCAGATCGAGCAGGACGTCGTCGACGGCCACCCGTACCACCCGTGCTGCCGCAGCCGCCCCGGCCTCTCGGTGGCCGAACAGCTCGCATACGCACCCGAGCACCGCCCCGTCGTGGGGCTCGACCTGGTCGCGGTCCCGACCCGGCAGTGCCGTGTCGCGGGTGCCTGGCCGGACCGGCTGCGGGACGGCGACCGGCTGCTGCTGCCCGTGCACCCCTGGCAGAGCGAGCACGTGCTGCCGGGGCTCGGACACCGGCCGGCCATCGTCGGCGCGATACCGGCACACCCCCTGATGAGCCTGCGGACCCTCGCCCCGCTCGACGGCGGACCGCACCTCAAGACGGCGCTGACCACCCGGATGACCAGTGCGATCCGCGACATCTCGGCGAGCGGCGTCGAGAACAGCGCACCGCTCTCACACCTCCTCGCCCGGGTCGTGGCCGACCTGGCGGAACGAGGCGGTCCCCACGGCCGGAACGGCTCGGGGAGCCCCCTGCGGATCACCCGCAACCTCGCCGCCGTCTCCGCCGTGGTGGACGGCGAGCCCAGCGCCGACCTCGCCGTCCTGCTCCGCGAGTCACCGTCCGCCGCCGCACGCCTCCGGCCGGGGGAGACCGTGGTGCCGGTGGCGGCCCTCGCCGCACGCCCCGCCGGGGACGGGCCGCCCCTGATCCGTACGCTTCTGGCGTCGGCCGGGGCTCCGGACGCGACCGCCGACTGGCTGGCCGCCTTCTGCGACCTCGTGATCCCCCCGTTGGCACGGCTGTTGACCCGCGGGGTCGCAACCGCGGCCCACGGGCAGAACCTGCTCGTCGTGCTGGGTCCGGGCGCCCGACCCCGTCGGCTCGTCTACCGCGACCTCGCCGACGTCCGGTTGAGCCCGCGCCGTCTCGCCCGGTACGGCTTCGACGCCTCACCGGTCGGGGGGCGGGTCGTCAACGACGATCCGGATGTCCTGCGCACCATGTTGTTCGGCCACCTCTTCGGCACCGCCCTCGGCGCCCTGGTCTCCGCCCTCGCCGACCGGGACCGGGCCGCTGAGTCCCGGCTCTGGTCCCTCGTCGCCACCGCCGCCCGCCGCGCCTACGACGACCTCCCCGCCACTCCGGAGAACCGGGCCGACCGCGCGGCCCTCTTCGCCCCGGAACTGAAGGTGAAGGCCCTCACCCTGATGCGCTTGCGGGGCGTGGACCAGGACGCCTGGACCTCCCTGCCCAACCCCCTCGCGGACACGGCGCACCGAGGCAAGAGCCATTGCTAGCACCGCTTCCGGACCGGGGTGCGTCCCGCCCCGGTCCGGAAGCGGTGCACGGAGCCGACCCCAGGGCCCGGGGGAAGCGGCCCCCCACCGCGGCCGGGGGCGCGGCGGTGGTCGCTGTCGGCCCCGCTGGAGTCCCGGAGCGAACGCCGGGCGGAGGAGGCGGGAGGGCCTACGGCAGCGGCCGGGCAGGGGTGACCAGGACGGCGCCGCCCAGTTCCACCAGCACACCGGCGCCCCCGGGGCGCGTGGCGGCGGTGATGGTGGAGGGGTTGCCCAGGCCGTCTCCCATGTCGACGGAGATCCGGTCGATGCCCCGGCCCGCCAGGTGGGCGGCGAGACAGGACGTGCTGTTGGCGTTGGCGACGTCCTCGGGCACGCCGATCGACGGGGCGAACATCCGGGCGGCCACCCGGCCGGAGGACGTCGGCACGGAGTACGCGTAGCAGCCCAGGAGCCCGAGGCGATCGCATGCGGTGCGCAGGCGCTCCATGTCGGGTGCGAGGGAGGCGAGTTCACCCGGAGTGGCCACGGGCACCAGGAGCCGGGGTCGTCCGACGGAGGCGATCCGCATCCCGGCCCGTGTCCCGGCCCGTGTCCCGGCCCGTGTCCCGGCCCGCATCCCGGCCCGCATCCCGGTCCGGTGGAAGCTCCCGGTGGCCCCGGCGGAGTGCGGGGTGGTCGTGTGCCTGCCGAGGCCGTTCCCGTGCCGGTCCGGTGGGGCCCCGGGCCCGTCCGGGGCGATTCCGAGGGCGGGGAGGAGGAGCGCCGACTCGTCCCCCGTCGGCTCGCGCAGCTCCACGGCCCCCGCCTCGAATCCGACCCGGAGGCACGCTCTTTGGCGCACGGCCCAGCCGGTGAACGTGCGCTCCGCCGTCCGGAGGGAGAACCGGTGTGTATCACCACCCGCCCGCGCGGCGAGATACCCCAGCGCGGCGATCGTCCCGTGCCCGCAGGAGGGCAACTCCCCTTCGGAGGTGAAGAACCGGAGCGAGGTGGTGGTGGAGCGGTCGTCGCTTCCGCCGCGGCGCGAGACGAAGACGGCGTGCGAGGTGCCCATGGCCCCGGGGATCCGCCGACGTGCGTCCTCGTCGAACGGCCCGTCGTCGAGGACGGCCGTCGGACTGCCGCCCCGTCCGTCCCGCACGCACGCGTGTACGACCGTCACGGTTCCTTCTTCATCGAACGCCACACGCCGTCCGTACCCCGCTGGCCCCCGCCGTCAACCAGCGGCGCGCTCACGGGGAACCCCGTGTGCGGCCCGGTCCGGACGCGGCGCCACGGGCGGTCCCGGCCGTGCGGTCGGGATGCCGGAGCGTCGGGGAACTGCCCGTCGCCCGACCGTGCATCATTTTTCTTGTTTTGGAAAATATGTGTTGCACTCGCACCCTCGGTGGGGGCGTTCATCGCTTCAAAATTCCACATGATGAATGGATGCGGCAATTCGCCGAGGGGCCCCTCCCTTTGGAGGGGGTGAAGGATCATTCGTTGCAATGAGCTGAATCGGGAGGCTAGGCTGGGACGTCACGGACCGTGAAGGAGGTCACGATGCCGGGAGGCAGGCTCACCCAGCCCGAACGACAGCAGATCGCGCTGGGCTTGGCCGACGGCCTCGCGTACGCGGAGATCGCCCGGCGCCTCGACCGTCCCACCTCCACCGTCACGCGCGAGGTCATGCGCAACGGCGGCCCCACCGCCTACCGCGCCGATCTCGCCCACCGGGCCACCGAGCACCGGGCGCAACGGCGCAGGAAGCCCGGCCCCCGGGGCGCAGGGGAAGCACCTCAGCCGCACGGACGCGACGCCGAGGCCGTCCGCGCGTACGAAGAGCTGTTCACCGACGTCGTCATGGCTTCGGGCATGCCCAGGATGACGGCCCGGGTGATGGCCTGCCTCACCCTCACCGACAGCGGTAGCCTCACCGCGTCCGAACTCGTCCAGCAGCTCCAGGTCAGTCCCGCCTCGGTCTCCAAATCGATCGCCTTCCTCGACAGCCAGGGCCTCGTCCGTCGGGAGCGCGACGACCGCCGCCGCGAGCGCTACGTCGTCGACGACGACGTCTGGTACCAGGCGATGATGGCCAGCGTCCGCTCCACCGACCAGATCGTCGAGACCGCCCGCCAGGGCGTCCACGTCCTCGGCCCCCACACCCCGGCCGCCGTCCGCCTCGAAAACATCGCACGCTTCCTGGACTTCGTCTCCGAAAGCATCGTGCGGGCAGCGGAGCAGGCCCGGGAGGTTCTCCACGCGAAATCCGTCCCACCCGCCCCACCGGCCGCCGACCGTCCGTAGGAGCGCTCCACCGGCACCGCGCCCTCCCGGCGGAAGGCGTGCGCCGTGCCGGCGAGGGGCGTCACCCGTCCGAGGCGTCGTACGGTTCGGCGTCCTCGGGGATCCAGGGAAAGGCGATCCAGGGGTACGCGGTCGACCGGTCCCGGAGGTCGAAGGCGAGGACGGCGTCGACGAACTCCCGAGGCGGAAGGTAGCCGTGGTCAACCACGTAGTGCCCGATCAGGGAAGGTGCCGCATAGGCGGTCCCCGGCGTCCCGGGCACCCGGATCTCACCCGTACCGGCGCTTGCACACCGGTGCCCCGGTCGGGGTTCGTGCCAGGGGCGGGCACCGTCGAGCGGCTCGGGGCACAGGTCGCACCCGTGCAGGCCCAGGGTCTGGTTCACGGCCTGCTCCTCCAGTACCACCAGCAGCTTGGACCTGAACTCCGCGGGGGCCGGCTCCGCGGTCCAGGGCCGCCCGACCTCCAACCAGCCGATGCTGAGCCGCCGGTAGGCGTTCCGCACGGTGACGAACCGCACGCCGGTGCTGACCTCGGTGAACACGTCCCCGTCCTCGGTGACGGGGTAGGCGTAGGGACTGAGGTCGGCGTAGTACACGGCCGCATCCCATCACGGGGCGACCCGACGGGTCCAACGATCATTCGGGCAGCAGCCGGTCCAGCATGAACCGCGTGTCCGGGGCGGGCTCGATGGCCAGCGACTGGACGCGGTAGCGGCCGGGCGGCAGCTTGACGCGAAGTGCCTCCGCCGACCGCCGTGCATCCCGCGGGGAGTCGAGAGTCCTGTCGGCTTCGTAGGCGGCGTCGGCGCGGAGGTATCGGGGCTCGGCCGTGGCCGGGCCGCGCTGCTGAGGCAGTTCGCCGGAGGCAGACGGCAAAGAAGCCCAGGGCACCGGATACGGCCGTGCGGCCATGTCAACGTAGCCGACCTCCCAGAACCTCAACCGCATGGAGGTGCCCTGTACCTGCAGCATCACGACGATTCCTCCCTCCCGAACCCGGTGTACTGGGTCACCCCCCGCCACCTGGCAGGCGACGATGACGCGATTGCCGACCACGTGGGCGCGGCCCCTTCGACCGTCGGCTGGAGGATGTGGCCGACCGCCCGAAACACCCTTCTCTACGTGAGCCCGAACAAGCTGTGCGGCGCAGAGTGGGTGCGCGCAGCTTGTTCGTTCGAGCGGGGCGACCTGCCGGTGGCCTGGCAGATCTCCGCCCGGTCGCATCCCGCCGGGGCCCTGCCGGAGTGGAACGCGTACATGCGTGTGCCGAGCCCGTGGTCGGAAGGGCGGCTTACGGTCATTCGACCACGGCTGATCGGCACAGAGGAGCGCGCGGATCGCAGTGAGGCGGGCGGTGGGCGGCCCAAAACTTCGGGCCGTTTTCGGGCCGGACGGTCGGCGAAGGTCCCTCCTGGCAGGTTGCAGCCGGACAGAACGAGCCATCCGAGGCCGTCCCCCTGACGCCCCCGCCACCGACTGAAAATCGCCCCTGACCAGCAAAAAGACCCTCCCGAAGGAGGGTCTTGTGCGGAGCGCCCCCGGCAGGACTCGAACCTGCGGCCAAGTGCTTAGAAGAGACTTGGTGGATGGGGGAGTGGGGTGGCTCTGACCTGGGCGGATGCGACCAGTAGCTGGGCGCCGCCGAAAACTTCGGGCGTTTTCGGGACGGCTGGACTGTCGGTGGCTCCGGATAGCGTGCGGCGCATGGGAGCGAAGACGGCGCTACTGGCGTACGCGGACGGAGACGTGGCCTCGGTGCTGAAAGCGGCCAGTGAGCCGACAGCCGAGGACACGGCGGCGCTGATCGCCCGGGTCTTCCCGGGCTGTCGTGCGGAGCTGACGGAGGGTGAGGTCCTGGGAGAGGCGACGTACCCGCCGGACGGCCTCACGTACGCGGCGAGCTTCACGGGCGTGGACATGGTCTGCGACCGGCGCTTGATGTTCGACCGCCCGTCGGAGTTGCCGGCGCACCTCCTGGAAGCGACAGCAGGACACCGCGTGATCCTGCACGCGATGCACAGCGTCTCGGACTGGCTCGCCTTCGCGGTCTGGGAGGACGGCCGTCTCTGCCGCTGGCTGAGCCTCTCCCCGGACGGCGGCATCGTGGAGAACATCGGCGACCCGTTCGCCTTCGAGACGCCCTACTGGGCGGGTGACCGTCCCGTGGAGTTCAACCCGAACTGGGATGAGGAGCCCTACGCGCTGCCCTTCCATCCCCTGGACTTGGGCAACGAAGCCCTGCGCGCCTTCTTCGGCTTCCTCCTGGAAGGCCGGCCCGCACCCGACGATGTCGACCCTGACGTGGTGCCACTGCTCGGTTTCCGCCTCTTCGCCGACAGCAATGAGCCGAGCAGCTGACACTGCCCAGACGATGCCATCCGCCTGAGATAGGTTGACGATTCACGTCTGCAAGGGGGTGCGACGGTGGCCGGTCTTGCTCCGGACGTCAAGTTCATCGCGGAGGGAATGATCCGCGGGTCCATGGGGCTTCTCGACACGATGCGGGGAGCGCGTGACACGGCTATCGCCGTCGGCCACGAACTGGCGCGGCAACACGGGATGGCAGGAGACGACGAAGCCGGGCGAGCCTTCGCCAAGGTGTACGTCTCGGCAGCCTCCGCGACGCTCGACAAGATGGGCTTCAGCTCGTACGTCCTTGGCGAGACGAGCAAGGGGCTGATGCGCAACGCCCGTGAGTTCATGGCCGAGGAAAGCCGACAAGTCTCTGCCTTCCTGGGCCGGCAGGCCGACCTCACGGCGGGAATGGGCGACCCCGGTGCCGACTGCACCGAGAACTACCTCGGGCTGGGCCAGGAGCTCCCCGAAGTGGTGGGGGAGACCGCCTGGTACGAGCAGTACGCCCCCAGCGGCGGCAGTGACCGCTTCCGTGGCTCGCCGGAGAAGATCCGGGACGTCGCCGGCTCCTGGCGTCACGCCGGGGTGCTCATGCAACGCTTCCTGGAAGACGCGCAGACCTACGCCCTCACCGCGAGCAAGGCACACTCCGGCGAGGCCGCCGACGCCTTCCAGACGTACGTCAAGTACAGCGTCGGTCTTACCTGCCCTCCGGCGAAGGCGGAGGAAGGCGAGCCGCTGGTGACGAATCTCGTCGCCGCCTGCACGCAGATAGCCAAGGCATGCGACCGGTACGCCGAGCACGTGGAGGCTGCCAAGGGGAAGATCGCCGAGCGCAAGATGGACCTCTTCGCGGTCGACATGCCCTGGGACCAGCCGATGTTCGGGGGCAACGGATACGACGGCGGACTGCTCGATGCCGTGCTCGGGGACTCCTGGATCCGGGACCTCGGCTCCGTGGGACATGCACTGGACTCGTCCGCCGCACGCATCAAGCTCCCCGCGGCCGATCCGCCGGCGGCGCCCGCCATCCCCGGACTCCCGTTCCTGCCGCCCCTCATCCCCGCGCCGATTCCCGTACCCGTCCCGGTCGTCCTCGCGTCGTACACCGGGCAGGTCCCGGCGCTGGCTCCGATGATCAACCCAGTCGACCCGGGCATCTCCTTCGCCGACCCGATTCCGCCGGTCCCTGGGACGACCCGTCTGCTCACCGCGGCAGAGCAGCAACAGTTCCGCGCGTGGACGAATACCCTCCGACCCGGCGGCCTGGCCGGCGGCGGTGGCCCGGCGGCCCCGGACAACGCCTACCAGCTCCGCGTGGCCGGCTACCCCGAGCGGGAAGTGCCGTTGCTCGGGAGCAAGCGCGGACTCATGGTGGACGGCATACGCCCCCTCGACGGCCATCTCGTCGAGGCGAAGCACGTACGGGACCCGGACTGCACGAAGAAGAGCTTCCGCACCCTCGACCGAGTCGAAGAGACTCTGACGAAGCCCGTCAAGATCAACAACCAGGGGAAGATCTCATGGGACCCCGTCGTCGACTCCATGTACGCGGGTGACGAGAAGGAACTCGTCCGCTACAAGCAGGCCATGGCCAACCCCGCGAACAACGAGATCAGGGGCTTGGAGATCGTGACGAACGGACGGGACAACGCCGTCTACTGGCAGTCCATGATGGCGATGACGGGCACGCCCGGCTCGACGCGGTACGTCCCCTGAGCACAAGGAAGACCATGGCCACGGAACGAAACATCCGGACGAACTTCGCCTTCTATCCCCCCGAGGGCGACGGCGGAGCCTGGCACGCCACGCTGGACTCCCTGGAGCGGGCGCTGCGAGAGGCATTTCCCGACCCCACCATCGGGCACCGGAGGTCCGGCGTCCACGAGATGACCGTGCTGGACTTCGAGATCGAGCTGGCGCCGGACGTGTGGCTGGACGGCACCGCGGCCATCACCGAGCCCGACTACGCCTACATCACCCTCACCGATGCGACCGCGGACGAAGCCGGCACCTTCGCCGTCTGGCTGCGCGACTCCTTCGCTCCGGCGCCCAACCTCGTGCGCTTCGCCAGCAGCCTCGCCATGGCGAACGGTGAGGACACCCCCTCGTTGCTGCCAGTCGAAGGGGGCCGCGAAGACATCGGTGACCTGCTGCGCCGGCACCTCGACGCATTCGACTACTGACCGGCGAGCTTCAAGCGGACTGCCGCCCGTGTGACGCTGCTTCCCACGTCGGTGGTGACCGTAGCGCGCGCATCTATTTGGCCCGTGCTGCCCGCCAGGCGTCGGTGATGCAGCCCTCTTCCATGTCCCACCATTCCTGGGCTACGCCGTGATCGAGGAGCCGCTGGACCTTTGCGAGGTCTGCCTCCGGCGGCACATCGAGAGCGACCATGCCGAACCGCTCGATCCCCTCTCCACCCACTCCCAGTTCCGCGAAGGCGTTCAGAACGCTTTGCCGCGCCGCGCCAGATCCCTTGTCACGCAGCACGATCAGCCGGATCGTGCAGTTCTGCGACGGCGAGACCACCTGGCCCGCCCAGTGAACGCCGTCCTCGTCGGGGTGGGTGGTGAGGACGTCTCCGCACGCCACGCCGCGTACGAACCAAGGAGTGTTGTCGAGTCGCACGGTGCCATCGCCTTGGTCGAGAGCCCACAGACTCTCCACTGAGGCGGGCGGCCAATCACCGTCCGTCTCAAGGCGGAAGTGCACCTTCACATGTTCGACTCCGGTCTGCGTCATCCGGTCAGGATGCACGATCTCTCCGATTCGGACCTGTGCGGCCCGTGCTTGAATCGGCGAATGATCGAATGGCAGTTGCCGAGGTACGGGCGCGGGCCGTACGACGAGGTTCCGCCCGTTCTTGAGCGGGTTCTGCGATCGCCGTCCAGCGATGAGGAGGCATGGCAGAAACTCTGGCACCTCCTGGCTACCGAGGGGCTTGCCGTCTCGGCAGCGAGCTTTGCCGCGCTCCCGTATCTGCGGGATATCGCCCGCGCCGGTGAGACGACTGCCGTGGACCGGGCGTTGGACCTGGCCGGAGCGATCATGGCGGGAGTCCATCAGGACCACGGCGCCGACGATCTCATCAGGGCCTTGGCTCCGGTGATCGTTGAACTGAAACAGATGGTCTCCCGGCGCCTCAACGACAATGACCTGTCAACGGCGACCGCGATGGCCCTCTTCCGCGCTCATCTCGCATTCGCCGGGGCGAGCGTGTGGAGCCTGGCCGAGTACGACTTCGAAGACGGCTTCTACGGGGTCGGCTGCCCTCACTGCCACCACAGCGTCACCATCGCGATCGGTATCTACGGCCGCTACTCGGCCCATCGCGACTGGGACCAGGGAGACATTCGCCGCCGCCCTCTCCAGCAAGCCGACCCGAGCGACCTCGACGGCTTGGCCGCATGGATGCACGAAACAGCCCGTGACCTCGGCTTTGCCCAGTTGGCAGAGGGGATCACCTGGCTGTTCGGCCGTGCCGAATGCCCCGAATGCGCGAGCACTTTCGTCATCGGGGACCAGTACGCGGCCGAGAACGAACCCCACCACTCATCTGACGGGCCCGTACCCGCTGGAGGCTGGTGACGAGGCCCGCACCGCGTGTTTCCCGCCACTAGCCGGTTCTGATCAATCAGTGGCTTGGCCGCTCCGGTTTAGGCAGTATGCGCTTGGGGCGGTGATCGAACCGGAGGGGATGAAGATGGCGATCAAAGTGCTGCCAGTGACGGGAGACCAGCCGGACCTACTCAGTGCCGCCATCGCCCTGGGCGACCGGTACACAAAGCGTCTGGGCCTGCTCACGCCACCCGCTTACCGAAAGTACGCGGACGACGGTGGGCTGCTGGTCGCGCTGGAGGGGGACGAGCTCGTCGGCTATGCGCTTTTCGGGTTGCCCAAGCGTAGTCAGTACGTGCGTCTCGTGCATCTGTGTGTAGCAGAGGAACGCCGAGGGAACGGGATCGCTGGGCTCTTGATCGCGGAGCTTCGCCGTCGTCAAGGACACCGGCTCGGCATCCGGGCCAGATGCCGGCGGGACTATGGGCTCAGTTCCATGTGGAGCGGTCTCGGCTTCGTACCGAAGGGCGAGGGACTCGGACGGGGTGGTGATCAAGAGACCCTCGATACCTGGTGGCTTGATCTCGGTCACGAGGATCTGTTCACCGAGGCACAGAGCGATGCCCTGCTGGTCGTGACGGTCGACTACAGCGTCTTCTCCGGGCTTCGTGGCGCGGGTGCCGAGCGGGCTGTCGAGGAGTCGAGGGCCCTTGAGGCCGGATGGCTCGCAGACCTGATCGAGCTCACGTACACACCGCAGCTCCTTCTCGACGTGCACGAGATCGAGGACCGAGAGGAGAGGAAGCACCAGCGCAACGGTCTGCCCCAGCTTCGATCCGCGTCCCCTGATACGGCTTCGGTAACAGCCCGTCAGCAGGAGCTGACCACGGCAGTCAGCAAGGAACTGCCGGAGGTGCCGGTCGACAGCGAGCTGCGTGCTCGACTGCGGTACGTGGCCGAGACATCCTGCGCGGGTCTGCAAGTGCTGGTGACGCGTGATCCTGAGCTGGAGCGGCTGGCCGACATCGCCTGGGAAGTAGCACGCGTCAGGGTCGTCTCGCCGGCCATGGTGACCCTTCATGTGGACGAGCTCCGCCAAGCCCAGGTCTATCGCCCGGCGGATCTCATGGGCACGGCGTTCTCCGCCGAGGAGGTCGCGTCCGGAAGCGAAGGGGAGCTGGTCGCCTTCTTCGAGCAGGCCGACGGCGACAGCGGTACCGCCTTCGCGGAACGGCTGAAGGCCCTTGGCGCCGATGGAGTGTTGTGGCGAAGGGAGCTGCTCCGGGACGGTGACGGACAGCCGGTCGCCCTGTACGCCTGGGTCATGGACGGCCGTACATTGAACGTCGCCTTCCTGCGGACCGCGGCACACCCACTGGAGGAGACGCTCGCCCGACAGCTGCTCTTCATGCTGAAGCGGCTGGGGCGGGAACGAGGCGCGCAGGTCGTCCGCATCGCCGATCCGTACCTTTCCCAGGCTGCCATGTCAGCTGCGGGCGCCGACGGATTCACCGAGGACGAGAGCGGCTTCACGGCCCTCATCGTCGACCTGTGCGGACCGGCCGAGGCCGTCTCCGAGGCGGCAGGAGCCATCGCGGCACGCGCCGGGCGTACGACACCGCGCCTGCCGGCTCAAGTGTCGCCTGAGATCGCGAGCGTGGCCGAACGAGTGTGGTGGCCGGCGAAGCTCGTCGACACGGCACTGCCTTCCTTCATCGCCCCCGTACAGCCCCGCTGGTCCACGGAGCTGTTCAATGTGCCGGCCATGCTCGTGCCGCGCGACGAAGTGATCGGCATCAGTCGTGAGCACGTCTACTACCGGTCCGCCGGTCGCCGTGGGGAGAGCGTCCCGGGCCGGATCCTTTGGTACGTCAGCGGAGGGACCGCCGGGCAGCAGGGCAAGATGGTGATCGGCTGTTCGCGGCTGGACGAGGTGGTCGTCGGCGATCCGGACACCCTCTTCTCGCGATTCGAACACCTGGGCGTATATGGTCGTGCCGAAGTGCGGGCGAAAGCCGAACCGGCGGGCAAGGTCATGGCGTTGAGGTTCTCGGACACGGAGATCTTTCCCGTACAGGTGACGCATTCGCGACTGACCGCGTTGGCCAAGGGGCTGGGGCTACCGTTGTCGCTGATGTCGCTGTCGAAGATCAGTAACGTGCTGTTCCAGGCCGTGTACGAAGAGGGGCACCGAAAGACGTGAGCGATCCGGAGCGCGCGATGCTGCTGTCCGTCCACCCTCGGTTCGCCACGGCGATCCTGGCCGGGACCAAGACGGTCGAGGTGCGTCGTCAACGCGTCGCCGCCCCACCTGGAACCCCAGTACTCCTCTACGCGACCGCGCCCACGATGGCCATCGTGGGCATGGCTCGGATCACCTCCGTGCAGGTCGCTTCCCCCCGCGAGGTCTGGTCGGCCAGCCGTACGAGCGCCGGAATCAGCCGGCGCGAGTACGACGAGTACATGAGCGGCGCGACCCGGGCCAGCGGTCTGTCACTCGAAGAGCCGATTACCTTCGAGGACCCCGTACCGTTGGCCGCCCTTCGGGCCTCCGGACCATTCCATCCGCCCCAGAGCTACAGGTACTTGACCGGCGAAGACCTGAGGAAAGTGGCTGCGGCAGCACCTGGTGCTGGCACGGCACTCCGCGGTGCTCTGAACGACCTCGCGCCCGTCTAGTTTGAGGGAGTGCCTCTGTGTCGGTGGGCAGGGGGTACGGCAAGCTCGGTTGGACAGTCGGCGGGTGCTACCCAACGGTCAAGTGGAGCCCTCAGGGCTGGTGGCGCCAGCTTGCCGATGTCGAAATCCACCGGACGTTCGACCACGGTCCGGGCAGTATGTCTTCCTGTGAACCATGCACTGTGCGGGCTCGCCGTCAATGCGGCCCTGCCCTTCGAGTTGGTCGGGCGCCTGATCGCGGTCGCGGACGCGGACATCGCCGAGGGCCTAGCCAGTCGCCCGGACCTCAGCCATGAGCAGGCAGTCGACCTGGCCGCGCGGGTCGAAGAGAGCGCTGTGCGACTTGCGTACGAGGGCCGGCTGACCGCCGCAGACGTCGACCCCGTCACACAGCCGCAAGCCGCGCTCGCCCTGCTCGACGAGCACTCTGGCGACCTGGAGTGGGCACGACTCTTCGCCGAGGACTCGGACGTCGAGCGCCGGGAGAAGCTAGCTGCCTGCCCCGGACTTCCGGCCGAAGTGCAGGAGACGCTTGCCGCCGACCCGGATGTCCGGGTCGTCGCGGAACTCGCGTTGTGGACGACGGCGGACGTGGCCGCCCGACTTGCGTGGCATCCGCATGCTGAGGTCCGCCGCGCGGTGGCGGCCAACGAGGCGACGCCACCAGAGGTGCTTGCGATGCTGATCACTGGCGAGGGGCTGCCTCCGGCAGAGCGGTGCCTGGTCTGCGACACCGAGGAGACGCCCTTCGTACACGATCCTCAGTGCCCTCGGCTCGACTGCGAACTGTGGCCTGGTGCCTCATGCGACGGCTCCCACGAGTCCACCGTCCATGAGATGGCGGAGCAGGCGCTGCGGAACCCCGCCACGCCTGTCGAGGCTCTTCTCCGGTTCGTCGAGCACCCGTCGACGCTGCTGCGTTGTCGGCTCGCCGCCCGCCCAGATCTGCCGCCGCTGGTGGGGGTGAGGCTCGCCGGTGATTCCGTTCCCAGCGTTCGAGCCGAACTCGCGGAGAACCCTACGATCGACGACGCCCTGATCGGGGTGCTGGCTGCAGACCGTGGCCACGACGTACAGCGCAGGCTCGCGCACAACGTCCGTGTGCCGCTCGACGTGCTCGCCGGCCTGGCCGCCACCGTCAAGATCGGTTCGGCCCTGCTGCCGCGTATTGCCGCTGCTTCTCCCGTCGAGGTCGAGGAGCTGTCGAGGTCGTCGAATCCGGTGGTGCGGATGCTCCTGGCCGAGCGGCGCGATCTGCCACCCGAGATCCGCGACGTGCTGGCCGCCGACCTAGACGCGAAGGTGGTCAAGTCCATCGCGCCGCACCCGGGCCTCTCGGAGGATCAGCTGCGGACCATGGTCGACCGCCATGGAGTCCGGGTCGTCGCCAAGGTGGCGGCAAACCCGGATGCGTCGCCGGCGCTGCTTGAGGACCTGACCAGACACGTACCACCGGTTCAGAAGGCACTGCGCGAGGTCGCCCGGCACCGCGCTGCGACGAGCCCGGCACTTCTCGCGTGCTTGGCAGACAGGCAGGCACGGCCGATAGCTGCCGGGCACCCGGCCCTGCCGCCGCAGGTCATCGTCGAACTGCTCGCCGACGACGACTGGCGAGTGGTGGAGGCGGCTGCCGCCAACCCGTCGCTGCCGCAGGCCGTGATGGCGGAGCTGGTGCCTGAGTCGAGCAGGGTGTAGATCCAGCGCGGAACCCTGCGGGTCACGCGCAGAAACAGGATGCACGCTGGGCACAGACCCGGCTGCCGACTCCGAGGCGCAGTCCCGATCTGGTCGGCCGTACCGGTGTTGGCAGGATCAGGAGAAGGCGGCCGATCGGAAGGCGCCTCGGATAGAGGTCAACGGTTCCCGATCGCGAGAGAAGAAGAGCTTGTTGGTCAGGAGGACGGCCCAGAGGCGTTGGGCTGGACTGATCCACATAGCGGTGCCGGTGAAGCCGTAGTGGACCCAGATGTCTTCCCGCCGCTCGGTGCCAGGTGCGGGGTACCAGAAGAGGCCGCGGGCAGGTGTCAGTTCGCCGGTGCGGATGCGGAGGGAGTCGGCGATCCAGGTTGGGCCGAAGGCGGCCTGTGTCGGGGCGAGCATGTGCTGGAGGAAGCGGCTGAGGTCGGCGAGGGTGGAGAAAGCGCCGGCGATGCCGCACGTGCCGCCGAGCAGGCGCGCGGAGAAGTCGTGGGCGGTGCCCTTGAGGTGGGTGCCGGTCTCCTCGTTGAGCTCGGTGGGGGCGCAACGGGCGACCAGTTCGGGCGGTAGGGGGCCGAAGCGGGTCTCGGCCATGCCAAGGGGCTCCCAGATGCGGGTGGTCGCTAGGAGGTCGAGAGGCTGGCCGGCGAGGTACTCGGCGAGGTAGCCGAGGATGAGGGCGGCTCGGTCAGTGTACTCGACGGCCTCGCTCGGGGCGCGGTGAAGTGCCTCGTGGAGGACGCCGTCGCGGATGTCCTGAGGGTCGGTGCCGTACAGGTTCTTGAGGTTGGCGCGTAGAGGCAGGCCGGCCGTGTGGGTCAGGAGTTCGTGCGTGGTGACCTGGGCGAGCGGGTGGCCGACGACCTCGGGCCAGAAGGTGCCCAGCGGGCTGTGGAGCTGAAGCTTGCCCTCTTCGACGAGGGTGCCGATGACGGACCACACGGCGACGATCTTGGTGAGGCTGGCGATGTCGAAGACGGTGTCGAGCCGCATCGGCTCGTCGGGGCGGGTCGGGTCGAGGAGGCCGACCGCCCCGCTTGCCGTCGTACCGGAGGAGTTGCCGACGGCCCAGACGGCTCCCGGGTAGACCCGGTCGCGGACGCCGTCCTGGAGGAGCTGCTCAATGCGCGGGATGTCGAGCGTCATGGTGTTCCGATCGTAGTGAGACGGCCGGTCATGGTGGGGGTGCGCCACGGGTGATCAGGTGAGTCGCCTGCCGAGCTCGGCGAGGGCTTCGGCGGTGGCGCTCAGGGGGAAGCGGGCCGCGTTGGTGGTGCCGGCCGCGCGGAGCGCCGGCAGGAGGCCGGGGCTGGTGCGGAGGCGGTCGAGTTCGCGGGCGACGGCGTGCGGATCGGCGAAGTCGGTGGCGAGACCGGTGCCGCCCAGCGCCTCGGTGAGACCGGGAACGGGTTGGTAGAGGACGGGGAGGCCGCATGCCTGGGCTTCGAGCGCGACGAGGCCCATGGCCTCCAGCGTCGTGGAAGGCATGACGAGGACGTCGTGGTCGGCGAAGGTCCTCCAGAGCTGTGGCCGGCGTAGCCAGCCGAGGTAGTGGACGTGTACTCCGTGCTGGTGGAGGCGGGGGCGAAGGGCGTGGAATTCGGCTCGGGGTGCGGCGATGGACAGCTCGACGGACTGGGTGAGGGGGAGGGCTGAGAGGAGGGTGTCGAAGCCCTTCTCGGGGGTGAGGCGGCCGGCGTACAGGATCCGCAGGTGGCTGGAGGGCTGGTTCCGGCGCCGTGGGGGGAGGGGTGGCGACGAGGTGGTCGGGGATGCCCCAGGGGATCTTCTCGATCTTGCGACGGTGGGTGTCGGGGGCGAGGAGGAGCAGTCGGTCCGCCATTGCGCCGGTCGGCACCACGATCGCGTCGGCGGCCCAGGCTGCCTCGCGCAGGGTGGCCAACTGTTCGGGGTGCGTTTCGGCGAAGAGGAGGTCGGTCCCGTGGACCAGGGCGATCCGTGGGAGCTTCGGGAAGGCTCTGAGCAGGGCCGGTGTGGCACCGAAGCCCAGGTGCTGCAGATGCAGGACTCCGGCGTCGACCGGATCCACCGCCTCGGCCAGGACTCGCTGGAGGGTGGTGACGTAGCGGCGGAAGGCGTACCCGGTCAGGCACTTTCCCGGTGCCTGCACCAGCTCCAGCCCCGCCGGCATGGGCGGTCGCAGCCCCCTGAGCTCGGGCGCGAGCATGAAAGCGCGGGCGGGCAGGAGGGGAGCGCGGCCGGTGTACAGGTCGAGGAAGAGCTCGACGCTTCCGCCGGGGCTGGGGAACGGCAGGTCGAGGGCAGTGACGACGGTGGGGTTCACGCGGGGCCTCCCGGGTTCTCCTCGTAGAGGCGGGACGTTTCGATGCCCTCGCTGGCCCGGTACTTCAGGCCGTGGTTCTGGTAGCTGGCCGTGGCACCGAGGGCCTGGAGGAAGACCAACTTGCCGAACGTCATGCGCGGGTAGACCCGGACCGGCCGGCTCGCCCGGATTTCCAGGGTCCATCGGATGGCGTGGCCCTGGTGCCCGAGGGGAGCGGACACGTGGACCCAGATGCCGAGCGTGCCGATCGTCCGGTCGCCGTTGAGGAACTGTGCGTACGCCTCCGAGCCGGTCCGCTCGTACGTCGTCCCCAGGTAGAGGACCTCCGGCCGCAGCACGTACCCGGACTCGGGGATCGGCACCTCCTGGAAGTCGGTCGGCCTCGCCGCGTCCAAGGAACCGCCGTGGAAGCGCAGGGTGTCGCCGAGACGCCAGTCGTAGGCGTTGGGGGAGATCCTCCGCGGCTCGTACGGCTCGATGGTGATCTCGCCGGCGGCTCTGGCGGCGGCGATGGCGGGGCCGGTGAGGATCACGAGGCCACCGCCCCGAGTGCGGCGAGGTCGCGCCAGTACGCGGAGGGCTGGGGGCCGGCGGAGGACTGGTACTTACCCGCGTAGAGGGCCACCGGGCCGACCGATACGAAGAACATGATCTGGCCGATCCGCATGCCCGGGTAGACGCGCAGCGGCCGGATCGGGGAGAGCATGAGCGTCCACTGGCCGTGGAAGCCGATGTCCCCGATGGGAGCGGTGATCTCGACGAACAGGCCGAGGCGGCCGACCGAGGAGCGGCCGAACAGCAGAGGAACGAAGGTGTCCGAGCCGACCTCCTCGATCGTGTGGCCGAGGTAGAGCTGGCCGGGCTGGAGCTCGAAGCCGTCCGGCCCGATCTCGATCGACTCGGTGGCGTTCGGGCGGTGGGCGTCCAGGGCGTGTCCGGTGTACGTGAGCAGGGTCCCGCCGAGACGGACGTTGTAGCTGTTCGGGTTCACCTGCGCCGGCTCGAACGGGGAGATGCGGATGCGGCCGTCGGCCGTGGCCTGGGTGATCTCGGGGCCGGTGAGGATCATCGGGAGTCTCCATCGGTGAGCGTGCGCTGTACGGCCTGGCTGAGACGGATGCCGGCCTGCCGGGTGCGGCCCCCGAGGTACGAGTCGGCGAGATAGCCGGTGGTCAGTACGCTCGGCAGGCGGTCGGGCAGGGGGCGGGGCGTGGACACGACCGGGCCCACCTGCTCGGTGAGGTGGGCGAGGAGGGCCGCAGGGTCTGCGAGGAAGCGCTCCGGCACGTGGGCGTGTACGAGCTGGTTGTCGAAGGGCTCGATGGCCAGGAGATCGCCCTGCGTAAGTACGGTCCCCAACCGGGGAGACCGAAGTGCGGTCTCGTTCAGCAGCACGGCTTTGGCGCCCAGACCGTTGTGGAGGCGGTCGGCGACGTTGGAGAGTAGGGCGCGACGGTCGAGTGGACCGTTCGCGTACGGGGGCCTGAGCAAACCGAGCGGTGCGCGCAGTTCCTCGCGGATGGCGTCGATGGCCTCCCGTGTACGACCGAGTTCGTGGGGGAGGGCGGCTGCCGGCGGGAAGGAGCCCACCTGGGCGGCCCAGCACGCGCCCACGGGTTCAGCCAGCGCGTACCCGGTCGCGAGTTCACGCCCCTTGAGGACGAGTGTGTCCCCGACGGACACCGGCTTCGGACGCTCGCTGTGACAGTGCCCGGCGAAGACGATGTCCAGGAACGGGCAGGCAGCGGCCAGCTTGAGGTCCTCGTCGAACCCGGAGTGGCTGAGCACCACCCAGGAGTCTGCCCGGTGGTGGTGGGTCAGCATCAGCTCGCGCAGTGCCTGGACCGGTTCGGTGACACGGTGTCCAGCGCGCTGGTCGGCGGGGATGGCATTGAACGCCTGGGGGCCGATGACACCCGTGACGGCGACGCGGCGGGTGCCGACACGCACGAGGCGGGCAGGACGAAAGAGCGGATTGCCGGTCTCGGCGTCG
Source organism: Streptomyces sp. NPDC058877 (assembly GCF_042742855.1). Lineage (NCBI taxonomy): Bacteria > Bacillati > Actinomycetota > Actinomycetes > Kitasatosporales > Streptomycetaceae > Streptomyces > Streptomyces sp. NPDC058877. The sequence continues at coordinate 35,418 of NZ_JBHYMF010000056.1, forward strand.
ACGGCGTTCGCGCACACTGCGATGGCTTGGAGGTCCGGTCGGAAGTAGTGGCCCCAGCCGTGGTTGCCCGGAGCCACGGCGTCGTAGAGACGGACCAGGATGTCCCGCTCGATCCGGCCTTGACCGAGCCGGTAGTAGCCCGTGCCCTCGAAGAAGTCCCCGGAGTCGACGACGAAGCTGTCGTGTCTCATGGCGTGCAGGTGCGCGAGCATCGGTACGGCGTCGTCGAAGGCCGAGTGGAAGTCGGTGGTGGCGATGATTCGCTGGAGGTGCCTGGCTGCGGTCATGGGGTGACCTCGCAGATGTCGGCGCCGAGGGCGAGGAGCTTGCCGGGCAGGTCGGCGTGCCCGCGACGGATCTGGTCGACCCCGCCGAGCGTGGTGACGCCACGGGCGGTGAGCCCTGCGACCATCAGCGCCGAACCCGTGCGGATGTCGGTCGCCTCCACTCCGGCACCCGTCAGCCGCTGGGGTCCGGTGAACCGGCACTCGGTGGAGGACAGTTCGGTGATCTCCCCGCCCATGCGGACGAGCTGCGGGACGAGGTTGCTGTGGCGCCCGGGGTTGATCGGATCCGAGAACAGGTGCGTGCCGGGGAAGCCCAGGGCGAGGCCGAGGAGCGGCGGTTCGAAGTCGGCGTCGAGGCCGTTGGGGGCGAGGGTGGCCATGGCGCGCAGGGGGCGGCCGGTCGGCTGGGTGTTCCGGCCGTGAACGACGAGTGCCTCGGCTTCATCGGCCGTGGGGATGCCCATCCGGTTCAGGGCGACAACCAATGGTGCGATGTCGGGTGCGTGGATGCCCTCGATCCGTGCCGTGCCACCGGTGGCGGCCACGGCACAGGCCAGGGTCCCGGCCTCGATCTTGTCTCCCGGCACCTTCCAGGCGGGTACGTCCTCAGAGGCGGAAGACGGCGGTGCGAGGGTGAGGATGCGCTCGCCGGCACGGTACGCGTACCCCACGGTCGTCAGAGCGTCCAGAACGCAGAGGACCTCCGGGGAGAGGTTCGGCTGCCCGAGTCGAAGCGGTGTACCCGCGACCACGGCGCGCAGCACCGCGGCGATCGTCGCCCCGCGCGAGCGGAACGGCAGGACCAGCGACACCGTGCCACGAACAGCCTTGCCGGCTTCGACCACGTACCCGCGATCGTCCACGCGGACGCGGTCGCCGAAGGCTTCGTACACCTTGAAGTGCTGCTCCATCCCGCGGTCGCCGATCCGGCATCCGCCCGGCCAGGGGAGCCGGGCACGGCCGCACAGGGCGATCAGAGCGGGGACGAGGTAGTACGAGGCGCGGATGCTGGAAGCGGCCTCGCCCAGGCCGTCGGGCGTCGGGGTCGCCTCGCCGGGGAGGACGAGGATGGTGTGGCTGTCACCCACGGGGTGGGAGGTGTTCCAGCCCGCCTGGTGCAGCAGGCCCAGCAGCGTCTGGACATCCGAGCTGGCGGGGACGTTGTCGAGACGTACGGGGCGAAGGAGGGCAGCCGCAGCGGCGACGAGCGGGAGCGCGGCGTTCTTCGAACCGTCGACCGTCACTGCACCGGCGAGGGGCCGGCCGGGCCGGATGGCGATCACCTGGGATGTGACGGCGGGGACGCGGGTGCTCACGTGTAACTCCTCTGTACGGGAAGGGACGCGGCGGCCGTGGCCGCGACGGATGAGGGCTCGGCCATGTCGATCTCGGCCCAGCAGGACTTGCCGGAGTCCGTGGGCGTCGTACCGAAGCGGTCGGCGAGCACGCCGACCAGGAAGAGGCCGCGTCCGCCCTCGCTGTCGTCCTCCGGCAGCGTCGGGGCGGGCAACGCGGGACCGCGGTCGCGGACCTCTACTCGCAGCACCGCGCCGGACAGACGGACATCCACAAGGATCGTGTGGTGCCCGGCGTACCGGATCGCGTTTGTCGCGAGCTCGCTGAACACCACTTCGGCCGTGTGGACGACGTCGGAATCCGGTGGGGTCTCCGCCCAGTCCTGGATGGTGTCCCGAACCCGCTGACGTGCCGTGGGCACGGCGGCCGGCGTCGGCAGGACGGAGAAAGTGATCTGGTGCGCTTCCACGAGCGGCCTCCAGGGGTGGGATCGACCAGCCCAAGGAACCGTGGAACACGATGTGTTCGCGATGGCCTGTGCCCGTGGTGCATCGCGTATGCAGAAGCTGCATGTCGACCCCGTACGGCTCGCATACGCTCGCCCGCACGGGCATGCTCGACACGGACGGAAGGGCATGGATGGCCGACGTGAAGACCGAAGCCGAGAAGATCGGCGAGACGATCAAGCGCGCCCGCCAACTCAGCGGACGCTCGCAGAAGGACGTAGCTGCCGCCCTGGGCTACCACCAGTCCAAGCTCAGCCGCCTGGAAGGTGGACGAGGCACGGACGACATCCGCGTCTTACGCGCCGTCGCCGCCGAACTCCGCATTCCGCCACACCTCCTCGGCCTGAGCTACGCCGACGTGTCCGCCGCACCACATCCCGACGATCCCGAGACAGAAGACATGCGCCGCCGCACCTTCCTGGCCGCGAGCATCGCCTCCCTCACGACCCCGGCCACGCCCGCTACCGCCGCCCATGACGACCTCGTAAGCTCGCTTCTCCCCGGCCCCAGAGCCGCCACTGCCTCTTCGTGGGACGGAGAGATCCAACCCCTGCGGGACAGGCTCACCGCCGCCCGCCGCCTCTTCTGCACCTGCGACTACGCGGAGCTGGAGGCGATGCTGCCCGGTCTCATCACCGATCTGCGGCAGGCAGCCGGCGACCATCGCAACGCCGAGCAGACGGCCGGGCTTCTGGCCACCGCGTACCGGACCTCGACGAGTCTGCTGCTCAAGCAAGGCGACCAGGGCAACGCCTGGTTGGCGGTGGGACGCGCCATGGCGGAGGCCGAGCGCTCCGGCGATCCCGTCGTCCTCGCCTCCAGCGTCCGCCTTCACGCTCACGTTCTGACCCGTGAGAAGCACACCGCCCAGGCCGTTACCCTCGTCCGCCACACGGCAGGCCAGCTCGCCGGCTCCTACGATCGGCACTCGTCCCGATACCTCGCCGCCGTCGGCCTGTTGCTCCTACGAGGAGCGACTGCGGCCAGCCGCGGCGGCGACCGTGCAGCAACCCGGGAGTTCCTCGACGAGGCACGGGAGGTCGCCCGGTACGTCGCACTCGACCAGCCCGACGCCTGGGCCAACTTCAGCCCGACCAACGTTGCGATCCACGCCGTCAGCGCCTCGGTGTCATTCGGCGACGCAGGCATCGCTTTGAATGCCGCAGCGCCTCTCATGCGCCGGCACATCCCCGCCCCCGAACGCAGGGCAGCGCTCTGGGTCGAAGCCGCCCGCGCCTACAGCCAGCAGGGCCGCCTCGCCGAGGGCTATCAGGCCCTCCGCATCGCCGAGACCTGTGCCGCCCAGGACGTACGCCGCCCCGCCGTCCGCGACCTGGTCGCCGACATGGCCGCCCGAGACAGGCGACGTACGCTGCCCGAGCTCCACCACTTCAGCCGCCGACTGGGAGTCCCCGCGTGACCGCACAGCCGTTCCTGTACGTCGTCGTCTGCGCCGCCGGCATCGCGGGCGACGCCCACAAGCTGATCACCGCGGCGCAGGAGCGGGGCTGGGGCGTCGGAGTCGTCGCGACACCGCAGGGACTCGGCTTCCTCGACACCGAGGCGATCGAGGCCCAGACCGGCTTTCCGATCCGTTCGGCTTGGCGCAGACCGGGCGACTCGCGTCCGCTCCCGCCCGCCGATGCCATCGCTGTCGCGCCGGCCACGTTCAACACCGTCAACAAGTGGGCCGCCGGCATCGCCGACACCCTTGCGCTGGGGATTCTGTGCGAGGCGTATGGGATGGGGATCCCGACCGCGGTCCTGCCATACGTGAACGCCGCCATGGCCGCCCACCCGGCGTACGGGCGGAGCCTGGAGCAGCTGCGGGAGATGGGCGTGATGGTCGGGTCGTACGAGCCGCACCGGCCGAAGGCGGGCGGGGGAGCGGACCGCTTCCGTTGGGAGGAGGCGTTGGAGCTGCTGGAGGGCAAGATCGACTGAACGCGATCCGGCCTACCTTCTCACCATCGTGGCGAGCGTGTTCCGAATCGGAACAGGTTCGTTGTTCCGACAATGCCGCGAAGTTAGGCGTTATCAGTGCAGGTCAACCGGTTTCCCGGGATTGGCGATTCTGACCTTCGCGCTGGTGGGGCAGGGGTAACCAGGGACGGTCCGAGAAGGCCGTTTCGAGTTCGAGGTTCTCTTGCGCTGTAAGCCTGCTACCAGTGTCGTTGCCCCTGCCGCCTCGGTTGCCGACGGGGTTTTCGCCCCGGGCCACCTGGGCGGGCTCACCGCGTGCCTACCGTTCGAGCTCGTCGACGCGGTGCTGGCGGAGACCGGAACGGTGCAGCGCCGGCTGCGGGCGCTGCCCTCGCGGGTCGGCGTGTACTTCCTGCTGGCACTGGGGCTCTTCCCGCACCTGGGCTATGCCAAGGTCTGGAGCAAGCTCGTTGCCGGCCTGGCCGGAGAGAAGGCGCCCACCCCTTCGGAGAAGGCTCTGCGCGACCTGCGGCGGCGCTTGGGGCCTGCTCCGATGAAGGCTCTGTTCGAGGTGGTGGCCGGTCCCTTGGCCCAGCCGCGGACACCCGGGACACGGTACCGGCGATGGCGCACCGTCGCGTTCGACGGCTGCAGTTCATTCAAAGTGCCCGACGTGGAACGCAACCGTGGGTGGCTGGGCAGGCCCCGGCTCCGGCTGGGGTGGGGCGGATATCCGACGCTGCGGCTGATGACGCTGATCGAGACCGGAAGCCGCGGGCTGCTGGGAGCCGCCTTCGGGCCGAAGACCCGTGGCGAGTCCCACTACGCCAGGCAGCTGCTGCGCCGGCTGCGGCCGGACATGCTGGTCCTGGCCGACCGCGGGTTCGACGATGGCAGGCTGCTGGCCGAGATCGCCGGGACCGGAGCTCAGCTTGTTCTTTATCTACCAAGATCTTCCGGGCTTGCCGATGGCCTTGAGGGTCTCGGGGCGTTTGACGGTTTTGCCGACGTCGTAGCGGGG
>NZ_JBHYMF010000057.1:0-40110 GCF_042742855.1 Streptomyces sp. NPDC058877
CCCATGACGTTCACCGCGCTCTCCCGCATCGAACGCACCGTCCGCCGCTGCGACATCGACGACCTCGTCACCATCGCCGCCGCCCTCGGGGTGCCTCCGCAGGCCCTCCTCGTCGGCCTTCGCACGCACCCGGAACCGGTCGGAGCGGGCGCAACATAGCCGACGATCGCCGGTTAGCCTAACCGGCGATTCTGCGGATCATCGTGGGTCCCGGAACTCCTGCCGTCCGGACCCTGCCAGAGGCATGTCTATTTCCCGAAAGAGAAACCTTGCGCCGATCCCCGATATCCGCCACCCGTCGCTCCGAAGAAAAACTCACCGTCGACGAGCTCTGCGAAGAGCTGCGCATTTCCCGGTCGACCTTCTACGACTGGCGTCAGAAGGGACGCGCGCCCCGCTGCGTGAAACTCCCGAACGGCAGCCTGCGCGTCCGCCGCAGCGACCTGGAGAACTGGCTCAGCGACTGTGAGGCCGCTGCGTGACCAACCGGTCTTACAAGGTCCGCTTCTACAAGACGGAGGTCTACGAGGGGAAGCGCGGCAGTACCTACACCGTCCGCTGGTCGGTCGACGGCCGGCGACACGGCGAGACGTTCAAGAAGAGCGCGCTCGCCGAGTCCTTCCGCGCCACCCTGCTCGTCGCCGCCAACAACGGCGAGCTCTTCGACCTGGACACCGGCCGGCCTGCCTCACACGCTGCGCTGTCCACCGAGATCACCTGGTACGACTTCGCCCTCCAGTACGTCGATATGAAGTGGTCCCGTATCTCGGCGAACAACCGCATCAGCACCGCCAAGGCCCTGACCAAGGCCACGCTCGCCCTCCTCCGGGCCGAGCCCGTCCACCACGAGGGCGTCGACGTCCGCAAGGCGCTGCGCGAGTACGCCTTCAACAAGAACCGCCGGGACGAGGCCCCACCCGAGTACCGGGCGATCCTGGCCTGGATCCGCCGCAACTCGCTCCCGATGAGCGCCTGGGAGGACACCAGGCACGTCGACGCCGTCCTCCATGCGCTCGACACCGTCCTCGACGGCACGCCGGCCGCTGCCAGCTCCGCGAAGCGCTACCGCCGCGTCCTCAACGTGGCCCTGCGCCATGCCGTCCGTCAGAACGTCCTCCGGGCCAATCCCATGCCCAAGGGAAAGGAGGAGAACGCCGCTCCGAAGACCTCCGGCGCCGTCGACAAGCGATCCCTCCTCAACCCCCACCAGGTGGCTGCCCTGCTCGTTTGGATCGCCGCGCGTCCTCGCACCGGCCACCGGCTCACCGTGTTCTTCGCGACCCTGTACTACGCCGGCTTGCGCCCCGAGGAAGCGGTCGCCCTGCGAGTCGAGGACGCCGTCCTCCCGGCTACCGGCTGGGGCGAGCTCCGCGTCCACACAGCCGAGCCCGAGGTCGGCAGCCACTGGACCGACGACGGCGAGGTCCACGAGACCCGCCACCTCAAGGGCCGGGCATCCGGCGACACCCGTACCGTCCCCCTCCACCCCGACCTCGTCGCGAGCCTTCGGGACCTGATCGCCCGCGATCAGCTCAAGCCCGGCGACCTGCTCTTCCCCGGCGAGAAGGGCGGCCTCCTGGCAGGCTCCGTCTACCGACGGATCTGGGCCAAGGCCCGCAAGGCCGTCCTGCCCGAGCACGAGTACAACTCGCCCGTCGGCAAGCGCGTGTACGACCTCCGCCACACCTGCCTGACGACCTGGCTCAACAACGGCATCCCGCCCGCCCAGGTCGCCGACTGGGCCGGCAACAGCGTCCCCGTCCTGCTCTCCACCTACGCGCGCTGCATCACCGGCCAGATCGCCGAACTCCAGCAGCGCATCGAAGGTCCCCAGAAGCTCCCCGGCACGCTCGTGGCGCCGACTGCCACGGTGCCCTCTCCTCGGACTCCCAGGACGCCGGGGCGCGCTCGCTGAAGTGGGCGGCCGCCCTCTCGAGGCCGATCCGGCTTCCTCCGAGATCCGGGCCCTCCGCTTGTGCTGCCGCCGCCCGATCTCACTCGACCAAGGCGTCGTACAGCTCGGCGTCGTCGGGGATCCAGGGGAAGGCGATCGAGGGGAAGGCTGTCGAGCGGTCCTGGAGGTCGAAAGCGAGGACGGCGTCGACGAACTCCCGGGGCGGCAGGTAGCCGTGGTCGAGTACGTAGTGCCCGATGAGGGAGGGTGCCGCGTAGGCGGTCCTCGGAGCCCTGGGCACGCGGATCTCGCCCGTGCCGACGCTCGCGCGGCGGTGTCCCGGCCGGGGTTCGTACCAGGGGTGGGCGTCGTCGAGCGGTTCGGGACACAGGTCACATTCGTGCAGGCCGAGGGCTTCGTTCACGGCCTGCGTCTCCAGCACTGTCAGTAGCTTGGACGCGAACTCCGCAGGTGTCGGCCCAGCGGTCCAGGGCCGTCCGGTCTCCAGCCAGCCGATGTTGAGCCGCCGGTAAGCGCCCCGAACGGTGACGTACAGCGTGCCGGTGCTGACCTCCGTGAACACGTCGCCTTCCTCTGCGGGGGAGTAGGCGTAGGGGCTGAGGTCGTCGTAGTACATGACCGCATCCCACCAGAGGGAGGATCCGTCGGCCGACCGGTTATTCGGGCAGCAGCCGGTCCAGTATGAACTGCGTATTCGGGTCGGGATCGATGGTCAGCGACTGGACCCGATAGCGGCCCGACGGCAGTTCGACGCGGAACGCCTCCACCGGCCGCTGCTGTGCGTCCCGCAGCGAGCCGAGGATCCTGTCGGGCTCGTAAGCGGCGTCGGCCAGGACGTATCGTCCTCCGAGTTCGAGGGAGACGACGTCCTTCCAATCGTTGGATCCCGCGGCGGCCCTGAGTGCGGAGAGTAGGCCCGTGTCGTCGTCGGCGTAGCACCAGCGTGCGAACGTGAGGTGCTCGGCGAGCCAGGTGACGGGCAGGGGCTCGCCTCCGAGCGTCAGGACGTCGCGCCCGGCCAGAGGGAAGGCCGACACGTATTCATCGATCACGTCGTCCGCCTCGGTCCCTTCCCATGCCGGAAGCAGTTCCTCAGGGATGAGCGCGTAGCGGGCGAAGTCGGTGCCATCGAGCCAGGTAGCCATGCGAAGGATCATCACACTCGCGTCCGACAGGCATGGAAAACAGCTGTGCCACCGGACCAGAGGGGCTCGGCCGCAGCCGAGCCCCTCTGCTGCGTCAGTTCGCCGGGGGCAGACGAGGAAGGAACCGACAGGACTGGATACGGCTCCGCACCCATGTCACCGTGGACGACCGCCCAGAACCTCAACCGCATGGAGGCGCCCTGTACCTGCACCATCGCGACGATCATTCCTACTCCGAGCCGGTGTACTGGGTATCCCCTCGCCACCTGGCCGGCGACGACGAAGCGCTCGCGGACCAAGCAGGCGCAGCCCTCTCGTCCGCAGGCTGGCGGATGTGGCCGACCGCCCGCGACACCCTTCTCTACACGAGCCCCAACGGGCTGTGCGGTGCCGAGTGGACACGCGCTGCCTGCTCGTTCGAGCTGGGGGACCTTCCGGTTGCCTGGCAGGTTTCTGCCCGGTCGCACTCCGCTAGCGGCCTACCAGAGTGGAACGCGTACTTCACCGCCGGCGTCCCCCACGAGGCGCTGACCGACTTCCTTCTCGCCCTCGACGCCCGCACGGACCCCGCCTTCTCCTTCGATGGCCCCGAGATCGTCCTCGCGGCGGTCTGTGCCCAAGGATGGGTACGCGACATCGACCGTCCGCACATCGCCGCTCTTGCCCCCGGACTCTCCGCCGGCATCTCGCTGGAGGAGGCGCCCCCGCTCGTTCGCGATGCCGATCCGCGGCCTGGTTGCTTCGGTTGGCAGGCGTGGGCGGAACCTTCTGCCGGCGCCTCGTATCTCTGGTGCGCGACCTTCAGCGGCAGCACGCCGCACGATCTGGTCGCGATCTTCGCAGCCTCGCTCGCCTCCCCCAACCCCGTGCCGCGCTCCTGCCTTCCGGCCGGCGTGGAGGGGCAGCTCGACGTCATTCAGCCAGGCGCCCGGTGGCGGAGGAGAGCACGCGGATCCGAGTGAGGCAGGACAGCGGGCGACGTCAAAACTTCGGGAAGTTTTCGGGAAATCCAGCCGCCAGGGACCGCCTCTGACCGGATTCAGCCGGACAGATTCAGCCAGTGGGGACGTCCCTCCCGGTCTCCTTGTCACCGGCCGAAAACCGTCCCTGACCAGCAAAAAGACCCTCCCGAAGGAGGGTCTTGTGCGGAGCGCCCCCGGCAGGACTCGAACCTGCGGCCAAGTGCTTAGAAGGCACCTGCTCTATCCGCTGAGCTACGGGGGCCGGGTAGTGGCCGTGCGGCCGGGAACCCCTGGTAGGTGGGGTGTGGCCTGCCGGGACAAGGATAGGGCTCCGATCGCCTTGGCCCGGTTGCTTCACCTGCGTGGCACGATGTGGAGGTTCGGTGAAGCGGAACGATAATCGCAGGCAGGTGCGATTTGCGCAGCGCTTTTCACGCCGCTTGGCGCGGGTGTTGTGTAGTCGTTATGCCCGGGCTTCCGGCCACCACTCTTCTCTTCGGCGCGCAGGGCCGCCATACGCTTCAAAAACACTCATAAATTGGGCATTCTTCGCATGTGGTGACCTTGGACGAACGGCCTCAGCTGATCGACGCACTCTCCGCCCTGCGCGACCGAGTCGCCGCCGTGCGTCTCCCGTTGCCCCTGCCCGACACGCCCCGCGCCCGACAGACCCGTGCCGAGTTGCTCGCCCAACTCGACGACTATCTGGTGCCCCGGCTGAAAGACCCCGACGCGCCGCTCCTCGCCGTCATCGGAGGGTCCACCGGGGCCGGGAAGTCCACCCTGGTCAATTCCCTCGTCGGGCGGCGCGTCAGCGAGGCGGGGGTACTCAGGCCCACCACCCGGACGCCGGTGCTCGTCTGTCACCCCGAGGACCACCACTGGTTCGCCGGAACACGGGTCCTCCCGCAGCTCACCCGCGTCTGGCTGCCCCAGGCCGATGAGGACCGCCCCGTCGACGAGCCCGCGCCCGAGGACAACGCCCTGCGCGTCGAGACGGCCGGCGCCCTGCCCCGGGGGCTCGCCCTCCTCGACGCACCCGACATCGACTCCCTCGTCGTCGAGAACCGGCTGCTCGCCGCCGAGTTGATCTGTGCCGCCGACATCTGGGTGATGGTCACCACCGCCTCGCGGTACGCCGACGCCGTGCCCTGGCACCTGCTCCGCACCGCCAAGGAGTACGACGCCACCCTCGTCACCGTCCTGGACCGCGTTCCCCACCAGGTCATCGGAGAGGTCTCCCGTCAGTACGAGGCGCTGCTCGACAAGGCGGGTTTCGACGAGGTGCCCCGGTTCACCATTCCCGAACTGCCCGAGTCCACGGGCGGCGGCAGCGGGCTGCTGCCCGAGAGCGCCGTCGCCCCGCTGCGCGGTTGGCTCGCCCACTGCGCCGAGGACCCGGCTGCCCGGCAGCAAGCCGCGGACCGCACCGCCTCCGGAGTCATCGACTCCCTCGACGCCCGGCTGCCCGAACTGGCCGGTGCGGTCGCCGCCCAGTACGCCACCGCCGTCCGCCTGGGAGGTGTCGTCGAGACCGCCTACGCGGAACAGGGGCGGCGGGTGCGCAAGGAGCTCGGTCGTGGGGCCGTCCTCGCGGGTGACGCCCGCACCCGCTGGCGCGCCTACCCCCGGGACAGCACCGCCGAGGAACTCCTCGACGCCCTCGCCGAGTCCCTCGCCGCCCTCCTGCACTGCGCGGTCTCCGCCGCCGAGGAGCGCGTCCGGGACGCCTGGCGCCGCGAACCCGCCGCCGAGGCCATCGGCCCGACCGGCAGCGGCGGAGACAGGGAGGCGGCGGAGCGCATCGGAGTGGAGGTGCGGCGCTGGCGGCGCGTACTGGAGGAGTTGGCGGAGGAAGAGGCACGGGACGTGGAGCGTCCCGCCGGCTCCCGCAGCGCCCTGCCCGAGGCCGACACCGTCGCCGCCCTGCTCGCCGCCTCCCTGCTCGGTGGACGTCGTGCCCGTGCGGCCGGCGACCGCCTCGCCGAACTCCTCGGAGCCCAGATCGCCCTGAGGCTGCGCGACAAGGGAGGCGCCCTGGTCCTCTCGTACGTCGACCGAGTCCTGCACGCCGAGCGCGACCGGCTCCTCGCCCCGCTCGACGCGCTCGACGTGACCCCCGAGCCGCAGGCGGAGCTGATCGCCGCGCTCTCCGTACTGCAGAAGGAGAAGTGACGTGGTGGACGACGAGCGGGAGCGGAGCCGCAGCCGCTGGGACGACGGTCTGATCGCGCGGCGGGCGGGTGAACGGCCCGGTCCCGCGTCGGAGGAAAGGGCGGGGACGGGGGCGGCGGCAGACGCGGAAGACGTCCTGCCGCCCCTCGGCGGTGGCTACGGCGACCCGCTGCGGGCCCGCCTCTCCGCCCTCCACGAGCTCGTCGGGCTCTCCCGCACCCGCGTCGAGGGCGAGGCCCTCGCCGAGGCCGGCCGCGTCCTCGACGAGGCCGCGGCACGTCAGCGGCTCTCTTCCCAGCACACGGTGATCGCTCTCGCCGGGGCCACCGGAAGCGGCAAGTCCACCCTCTTCAACGCCCTTGCGGGCGTGCCCGTCTCCGAGACCGGACTGCGCCGACCCACCACCTCCGCACCGCTCGCCCTCAGTTGGTCCGAGGGCGCGGCCGGACTGCTCGACCGGCTCGCCGTCCCCAGCAGGTTGCGGCGCCGTCCCCTCGCGGGCGGCGCCGGCGACACCGAACTCCAAGGGCTCGTCCTCGTCGACCTGCCCGACCACGATTCCGCGGTCACCGCCCACCGCGACCAGGTCGACCGGGTCCTCGACCTGGTCGACGCGGTGATCTGGGTCGTCGACCCCGAGAAGTACGCGGACGCCGCGCTGCACGAGCGCTATCTGAGGCCGCTCGCCGGACACGCCGAAGTCACCTTCGTCGTCCTCAACCAGGTCGACCGGCTCGGTACCGAGGCCACCGACCTCGTCCTCGACGACCTGCGACGCCTCCTCGACGAGGACGGCATGGCGCTCGGCGAGCACGGCGAGCCCGGTGCAACGGTCCTGGCCGTGTCCGCGCTGACCGGTGAGGGGGTTCCCGAACTGCGCGAACTCCTCGCCCGGTTCGTCCAGGGGCGCACCGCGTCCGAGAGCCGGCTCGCGGCCGACGTCGATGCCGCTGCCGTCCGACTGCGGCCGGTGTACGTCTCGGACGGCCGCCCCGGTCTCGACGAGCGGGTGCGGGACGCCTTCACGGACCGGCTCGCGGTCGCCGTCGGCGCACAGGCCGCCGGTGAGGCCGCCGAGCGGGTCTGGCGGAGGGGCGCCATCCGGGCCTGCGGCACTCCCTGGTTGCGGCTCTACCGTTGGTACGAGCGGATCCGCGCGCACGGCTCCACCGATCCGCACCTCGAATCTCCGGCCGAGGACGAGCTGACGGCGCGCCAGCGCGTCGAGCAGGCGGTGCGGATCGTGGCCGACGAGTCCTCGCGCGGCCTTCCGGCGCCCTGGGCGCAGGCGGTCCGCGAAGCCGCGGTGCGGGGGGCGCAGGGCCTTCCCGAAGCCCTGGACGACCTCGCCGTCTCCCTGGGGAACCCGGCGGCACGACCGCCCCGGCCCGCCTGGTGGCCCGCCGCGGTCCTCGCACAGGTGGTGATGACGCTCCTGCAGGTCTTCGGCGCGCTCTGGCTGGTGGGCCAGATCATCGGGGTGGTGCAGCCCGGTCTGCTGCCACCGGTGCTCGTGATGCTCGCGGGCATCATCGGCGGTCCCCTCGTCGAATGGGCCTGTGAGGGAGCGGTGAAGGGGCCGGCCCGCCGGTACGGGCAGGAGGCCGAGCGTCGTCTGCGGGAGGCCACCGCGGCCTGTGGTCGGGCCAAGGTCCTCGATCCGGTGGCGGCGGAGTTGATGCGCTACCGGGAGGTGCGCGAGCAGTACGCAACGGTGGTGGGCACGCGTCCGTCGCCGTCCCGGCTGGCTGGGAGCGGTCGTTTCGGCCCGACCCGACGGGGGGCGGTCAGGACGGCGGCGCGGGGAAGGTGACGGCGCCCGGGGCCGCTTCGGGCTCCGGATTCCTCCTTCCGGGTGAGCGGGTTGTCCCCGAGGGGCTGCCTGTCCACAGGCTCCGGCGGGGACGTCGCGATCGGCTCAGCATGGTCTCCACGGCGTTTCCGAGCAGCGGGGCGCAGGGAGTCGGGGGCAGGGCATGAACGACACGATGGTGACGCTCGCCGGCAATGTGGCGACGGCGGTGGAATACCGGGACACGGTGTCGGGCGGGGTGGCCCGTTTCCGGTTGGCGGTGACCGCACGGCGCTGGGACCGCGAACGGGGGCTCTGGTCGGACGGGGGCACCAGTTTCTACACGGTGTCGGCCTGGCGTTCCCTCGGGGCCAATCTCGCGGCCTCGGTGTCGGTCGGTGAACCGGTCCTCGTGCACGGGCGGTTGAAGGTGCGCGAGGAGGAGCGTGACGGGCGGCGGAAGACCTTCGTGGACGTGGCCGCAACGGCCGTGGGACACGACCTGAGTCGGGGGACGGCTGCCTTCCGGCGTGCGACGCGGACGGAGTCCCGTGTGCAACCGGGGACAGGGCCGTGGACGGAGACGGGGCCGTGGACGGCGGCGAAGGAAGAGGGAAAAAGGGAGGAAGCAAGGGAAGGAGAGGGCGCTGCTTCCTCTCCGGTAACCGCACCCTGACCTTGTGTTGTGTGGATTTGTCGACCAACTCGCTTTGCTGATAACGATTCCGATTCGGAATGGTTATCTGACCGTATGCCAGGGCACCGAAGGCCTTCGCGTCCCTAGGATTTCTGGGTACTCGTGTGGCACCTGAGCCCATCGAGTCTGTGAGTCTGCTGGCGTGTGCTCCCCCCACGCGAATCGACCAAGTTCGCGGAGTGACGCGCCCGGAGGGGAATCCAATGTTTTCTGTTCGTGGGCGAGGCGCCGTGCGCCTCGCCGCCGCGACCCTGGTCTCCGGCCTCGTCGCGGCGGGGACGATAGCGACCGCCGGCCCCGCGCTGGCCGATGAGGGCGCGCCGGGGACCGGCGGTGTCACGGCGAAGCTGCTCGGTGGCATCACCGAGGGCGGCAAGGTCGTGATCAAGGAGAAGGACGGCGGGACCTGGCCCGTCGGCGGTGGTCTCTTCACGATGCAGGTCGAGGGTGGGGGAACCCTTCAGACCTACTGCATCGACCTCCGCACCGAGGCGAAGCACGACTTCGACTACAAGGAAGTTGGCTGGAGCGAGTCCTCGCTGCACAACAACGAGAACGCGGGCAAGATCCTCTGGATCCTGGAGAACGCCTACCCCAAGTTCTCCGCCGAAGCGCTCGGCGAGAAGCTCGGCGTGGACCTCTCCAAGGACGAGGCGGCCGCGGGCACCCAGGCGGCGATCTGGACCTTCTCGGACGACGTCAAGGCGACCCCGAAGAGCTCCGACGCGGCCAAGCTGACGAAGTTCCTCCTCAAGGAGGCGGTGAAGCTCGAGGAGCCCGAGGCCTCCCTGAGCCTCGCCCCGTCCACGGTCGCGGGCAAGGCCGGTGAGAAGCTCGGCCCGATCACCGTCACCACCAACGCCGAGAAGGCCAAGCTCCAGGCCGCCCCGGGCGCCCCGGCCGGCGTTCAGGTCGTCGACAAGGACGGCAAGCCGGTCACCGAGGCCAAGAACGGCGACCAGGTCTACTTCGACGTTCCCGCCGGCACCGCGGACGGCACCGCCGAGCTGACCGCGGAGGCCACCACCAAGGTCTCCCTCGGCCGCGCCTTCGTCTCCATCGACGGCCCGTCGCAGACCCTGATCCTGGCCGGCTCCAGCGACTCCACGGTCACCGCCAAGGCTTCCGCCTCGTGGGCCAAGAAGGGCGCCGTGCCGTCCGTCTCGGTCGCCAAGGACTGCGCCAAGGGCGGCCTGGAGGTCATCGCCGGCAACCAGGGCGACGAGGACTGGACCTTCGACCTGAAGGGCACCTCGTACACCGTTCCCGCCGGTGAGACGAAGACCATCCGGGTCCCGCTCGCCGAGGACGAGGCCTACAAGTTCACGATCACCGGCCCGAACGGCTTCGAGGAGACCTTCGAGGGCGTCCTGGACTGCAAGACGGCCACCCCGACGCCGAAGCCGTCCGAGACCCCGTCCACGACCCCCTCGGCGACGCCGACCACGCCGTCCACCACCACGGGCGGCACCACCGGTGACACCACGGGCGGTACGACCGGCACCACCACGACCGGTGGCGGCGACCTCGCCGAGACCGGTAGCTCCAGCGCCACCCCGATGATCGCCGGCATCGCCGTCGCGCTCGTCGTGATCGGCGGCGGCGCGGTGTTCTTCCTCCGCAGGAAGAAGACCGCGAGCCAGTGAGGTGAGGTCCCGGCCTCGTCCCCGACCCCGGGGCGAGGCCCGACCCGGCGGAGCGAAGGGCGTGTCTCCCGGAGCGGAGCGGTGATGCCGCGAAGCGATCGGCGTCGCACCCGCCCCGCCCGCTGACCTCGGTACGACCCCGGACCGCATGCGCGTCCGGGGTCGTCGCACGTCCGCCCCCGGAGCCGCGGGGATGGATGCAGGGCCGCACGGCCCCCGGGGTCGATCGACGGGGACTGGTGGTGATCGAGCCGCTACCGGGGCGGTCCAGGAACCCGCAGGTCAGGGCGTCACCCACCCACTGGTTCGCTCCCGGGGGTGGCGGTCAGGCAAGATGGGGTGTATCTGCCCACTCACTCTTTGCCGGACGGTTTCTCTTGGCTGAGTACATCTACACGATGCGCAAGACGCGCAAGGCGCACGGCGACAAGGTCATTCTGGATGACGTGACGCTGAGCTTCCTGCCGGGCGCGAAGATCGGTGTGGTCGGCCCGAACGGTGCCGGTAAGTCCACCGTGCTGAAGATCATGGCGGGCCTGGAGCAGCCGTCCAACGGTGACGCCTTCCTCACGCCCGGCTACTCCGTCGGCATCCTCATGCAGGAGCCGAAGCTCGACGAGTCCAAGACGGTGCTGGAGAACGTCGAGGACGGCGTCGCCGAGATCAAGGGCAAGCTCAACCGGTTCAACGCCATCGCCGAGGAGATGGCGACGAACTACACCGACGCGCTCATGGAGGAGATGGGCAAGCTCCAGGACGACCTGGACCACGCCAACGCGTGGGACCTGGACGCCCAGCTGGAGCAGGCCATGGACGCGCTGGGCTGCCCGCCCGCCGACTGGCCGGTCAACAACCTCTCCGGTGGTGAGAAGCGTCGCGTCGCGCTCTGCAAGCTCCTCCTGGAGGCGCCCGACCTGCTCCTCCTCGACGAGCCCACCAACCACCTCGACGCCGAGTCCGTGAACTGGCTGGAGCAGCACCTGGCCCAGTACAAGGGCACCGTCGTGGCCATCACCCACGACCGGTACTTCCTCGACAACGTCGCCGAGTGGATCCTCGAACTCGACCGCGGTCGCGCCCACCCGTACGAGGGCAACTACTCGACCTACCTCCAGAAGAAGGCGGAGCGCCTCAAGGTCGAGGGCAAGAAGGACGAGAAGCGGCAGAAGCGCCTCAAGGAAGAGCTGGAGTGGGTGCGGTCGAACGCCAAGGGGCGTCAGGCCAAGTCCAAGGCCCGTCTCGCTCGTTACGAGGAGATGGCCGCCGAGGCCGAGAAGATGCGGAAGCTGGACTTCGAAGAGATCCAGATCCCGCCGGGCCCGCGCCTGGGTTCCGTCGTCGTCGAGGTCGACAACCTCAACAAGGCCTTCGGCGAGAAGGTCCTCATCGACGACCTGAGCTTCACCCTGCCGCGCAACGGCATCGTCGGCGTCATCGGCCCGAACGGTGCCGGCAAGACCACGCTCTTCAAGATGATCCAGGGCTTCGAGACCCCGGACTCCGGCGACATCAAGGTCGGCGAGACCGTCAAGATCTCGTACGTCGACCAGGGGCGCGCCAACATCGACCCGAAGAAGACCCTCTGGGAGGTCGTCTCCGACGGGCTCGACTACATCAACGTCGGCCAGGTCGAGATGCCCTCGCGGGCCTACGTCTCCGCGTTCGGCTTCAAGGGTCCGGACCAGCAGAAGCCGTCCGGCGTGCTCTCCGGCGGTGAGCGCAACCGCCTGAACCTCGCGCTCACCCTCAAGCAGGGCGGCAACCTGCTGCTCCTCGACGAGCCGACCAACGACCTCGACGTCGAAACCCTCTCCTCGCTGGAGAACGCGCTGCTCGACTTCCCGGGCTGCGCCGTGGTCGTCTCCCACGACCGCTGGTTCCTCGACCGAGTGGCCACGCACATCCTGGCCTACGAGGGCGACTCCAAGTGGTTCTGGTTCGAGGGCAACTTCGAGTCGTACGAGAAGAACAAGATCGAGCGGCTCGGCCCGGACGCCACCCGTCCGCACCGCGCCACGTACAAGAAGCTGACCCGAGGCTGAGGTCAGTGACCAGGCACATCTACAGCTGTCCCCTGCGCTGGTCGGACATGGACGCCTTCGGGCACGTCAACAACGTCGTCTTCCTGAGGTACCTGGAAGAGGCGCGGATCGACTTCATGTTCCGACTGGCGCCGGGGGACGGCTCCCCCTCGTTCTCCGGCGGGTCCGTCGTGGCCCGGCACGAGATCGACTACGTGCGGCCGCTGGTCCACCGGCACGAGCCGGTGACCATCGAGTCGTGGGTCACGAAGATAGGCGCGGCGTCGCTGACGATCGCCTACGAGATCAAGGATCCCGACGTGACCTACGTCCGGGCCTCCACGGTCGTCGTGCCCTTCGACCTGGAAGCGCAGCGCCCGCGCCGGATCACCTCCGAGGAACGCGAGTTCCTGCAGGAGTACGTCGATGACGGGATGAGCTCCGCCGCATGACCGTGCTCGCCCCGCTGCACTTCGCCGACGCCCGGGAGGCGGCGGCCCTCGCCGCCTTCCTCACCCGGCTCGTCCACTACGACCGGGCTGCCGCCGTCCGCCTCCAGGCCGGTGGCGGGGCCCTGGCCGTCTTCGGACGGCCGCCGTCGTTCGAAGTGCTCGCGATCCGCACCGCCCGGCTCGTCGACGAGGTCACGTTCGACCTCACCGTCTCCGCCGGAGAACTCCTGGACGGCATCGAGGAGTCGGCGGGCAAGGCAGTCGTCCCCGGTTCCGTCACGGGACCGCCTTGGACCGGGGTCCTGCCGCCGCGCGGTGGCTGGCAGCCCGTCTCCGGGCTGCCCGGTGCGCCCGAGATGCGGGCCGTGGTCGCCGCCGCCGTCTCCGAGTTCCGCTCGCGGGACGAGGAGCTGCCGGAAGAGCTGCGGACCAGGGCGGAGCGCGACCGGATCGGCCGTGAGATCTGGGCCCGCACGCTCGGTTCCACCGGACTGCCCCTGCGGGCCGTGCACGCCGCCCAATCGCTGGGCTTCCTGCCGCCCGGGGAGGCACCGGTGGCCCTGTTCGCCTCCGGGCCGTGGCTGCGCCTGCGGACCCCCTACGGTTCGGTCGCGTTGCGCACCGTGCCGATGTCGCTGGGCGTCGCTCCCCGGTGACCGACGTCGAGGTCGAGGGCCCCCGCACCGGCGGCGGGCCCGACGACCTCTGCCCCGCCGGGCGGCCCGGGCACCGGGACGCCGCCCCTCAGCCCTCCGCTTCGTCCGGCCAGACCCCGATGTGGTCCCGTTCCAGTTCCAGGGCGACCCGGTGTTCCATTTTGAGGGCCTGGACGTACTCGGCCGGGAGCTGGAGGCGCCCCGCACGGTCGAGCATCGCGTACTCCCGTGCCACCAGGGACTCCTGACCCTGCGCGTCGACCTCCGTGCGGCGCAGCACCTCGGAGGACGTGCGGCCGTCCCGGATGGCGACCGTGCGCCGGACCTCGGAGGCGACGGCCTGGTCATGGGTGACGATCACGATCGTCGTGCCCAGCTCCTCGTTGGCGCGGCGGAAGGCTGCGAAGACCTGCTCGCCGGTGGCCGAGTCCAGCTCGCCCGTCGGTTCGTCGGCGAGGAGCACGGCAGGGGCGTTGGCCAGGGCGACCGCGATCGCCACCCGCTGTTGCTGTCCGCCGGAGAGCTGGTGCGGGCGCCGGTCGCGGATCTCCGAGATGCCCAGCATGGCGAGGAGTTCCTCGGCCCGCTGCGCCTTCTGCCGGGAGCGTCCCCGCAGCTGCATGGGCAGGGCCACGTTCTGGGCGGCCGTCAGATAGGGCAGGAGGTTGCGGGCGGTCTGCTGCCAGACGAAGCCGACGACCTCGCGACGGTAGCGCAGCCGTTCCTTGCCGGCCATGCCGAGCAGGTCGCAACCGGCGACCCGGGCCGCACCGGCGGTCGGCACGTCCAGGCCGGCCAGGATGTTCATCAGCGTCGACTTGCCGGAACCGGAGGCGCCGACCAGGGCCATCAACTCGCCCTCCTGCACCAGCAGGTCCAACCCTTGGAGCGCCTGCACCTCCACTCCGTCCGTGGTGAAGACGCGGACGAGGCGGTCACAGGCGATGAGCGCGTCATGACCGTACGAGGGACGGTCGCGCCGTGCGGTGGCCCTCCGCTCCAGTTCCTCCAGGGTGGTGTCGGAGGACGCCGTGGGGGCCGTACCGGTCTTCGTCATCGTGCGTCTCCTGCCCTGAGTTCCTCGATCGAGCCCCTGCGCCCCGCCCACCAGGCCTGTCCGGCCGCCGCGAGCCCGGTCAGGGCGACGACGGCGAGGGCGGGCAGCAGCAATGACCACGGGTCGGCCCGCAGCGGGGCGCTCCCGAGCGGCGCCAAGCCCGGGGTCGTCGCGAGCGCCAGCTGGAACAGGTCGATGCCGGGGGCGAGCAGCGGCACCGTCGCCCAGCCGACCAGGAGGCCGCCGCCCGCGGCGAGGACCGCCTGCGGCAGCGCCTCCAGGCCGAGCAGCCGTCTCGCCTGCTTCCTGGTGAGGCCCATCGTCCGGAGCCGGGCCAGCAGCGCCTTGCGCTCGGGTGCGCCCTGGAGGAGGGAGAGCAGGACGGCGACGACGGCGTAGCCCGCACCGGCCCCGATCGCGCCGAGGTAGATGCCCTCGGCGCCCGACTGGAGCGGTGAGTTCACGTACCCGGCCCGCCCTTCGCTGCGCATCGCCACGGAGAGGGTGCTCGACTTCGCCTTCACGACGGTGCGCAGCGCGTCGCCGTCCACCGGCCCGGTGACGAGCAGCGTGGTGGTCGCCCGGTGGGTGAGGTCGGCACCGTTGACGAGGAGGAAGTTCGCGCCGGGCACGGCCGGGGTGGTGGCACGGACCGCGACCACCTTCACCCGGAAGGTGCCGGATGCCGAGACGACCTTCAGCGGTGTGCTGCCGAGCCGTTCGGCGACGGTGGACGAGACGACCGCGGGCAGCACCCGCTCGGTGTCGGCCACGGCCCCGGCACCGCCCTTCCCGGTGGAGGCGAGCAGCTCGGCGGGGAAGGGACCGAGGTCGGTGTCGGCCGTGAGTCGGGCGTACGAGGCGGGGTCGACGCCCACGAGCGGGGCGCTCATCGGCCCGGTGGAGGTGCCCTGTCGGGAGGGCAGGGTGACCCCGTACTCGATCTGCACCGTGGCCAGGTCCCGCACTCCCGCCGTGCTGCGCACCGAAGCGACGAGTCCCTCGGGCAGCGGGGTCCATTCGACCGGGCCGTCGATCCGGGCGTCCGCGCCGGTCGCCAGGAGCGCGGCCCGGTCGCGGGCGTCGGCGACGCCCGCGAGGACGGAGCCGCCGAAGGCAGCGGTGCTCAGGGCGAGGACGAGCGCGAGCAGCGGGAGCATGCCCGTGGACGGGGCACGTCCGGCCCTGGCCAGGGCCAGTGGCCCGATGGCGCCGCGCAGGCGGCGGGCCGGCCGGGCCAGCCAGCGCAGTGGCAGCGGGTAGACCCGTATGAGCACCAGGGCGGCGATCATGCCGACGAGCACGGGCGTGGCGCTCACCAGGTGGTCGCCGGAGTCGGAGGTGCCGCGCAGGCGCAGCGAGGCGACCGCACCGACGGCGAGCACGAGCAGGGTGAGTTCGAGCACGGCGCGCCGGGTGGAGGAGCGGGCGGTGACGAGGTCGTTCCTGCCTCCGTGGAGACGCGGCCGGCGGTGCAGGACGACCGCCCGCACGGGCAGCACCAGCATCGCGAGCAGGGCGACGGACGAGGCGGCGAGGAGGGAGGGGCCGAGGGGGATGCCGCCGGAGCCGGCGTCGGGCGGCCGGACCGTGGCCACGGCGAGGCCGACGGCGAGCGCGGTGGCGGGGGCGGTGACGACGGCGGTTTCGCCGAGCAGTCGCAGCCCGATGCCGGTGAGCGAGGCGCCGCGGGAGCGGAGCAGGGCGAGTTCGCCGTCGCGGCGGGCGACGAACAGGCCGCCGGTCATCGTGAGGACGACCGCTGCGACCGCGCCGATGCCGAAGACGGCGACGGCGACGACCGGGGCGATCGCCCCGCGCATCGAGCGGTACGCGTCGACGATCGTGTCGAGACCGGTGGTGAGGACGGCGGTGGGCCCGACGACCGCGCGCATCTTCACCAGGTCGGGGCCGCTGGACGCGGAGTCCAGCGCGGTGGAGAGCCGGTCGACGTCCCGTCCGGTGAGGTGGTCGCTCGTCGGCACGAACCTGAAGTAGACCTCGGGTTCGCCGGTGGTGGAGAGCACGGCGGGTGCCGAAGCGGGGGAGAGGAGCAGGGCCGCCTGCCAGTAGTGCCTGATCTCCTCGCCGACCACCGGGGTGAGCGAAGGGGTGCGCAGCAGCGGTTCCACGGCCCAGTAGGGGGACTCGGGGCCGCGGGGTTCCACGATGCCGGTGATCGTCACGGCGACCGGCTCGGGGGTGATCCCGCCCGGCACGTGCACGACGGAGCCGGGCTTCAGCCGCAGGGCCTCGGCGGTCTCGGCGGTCACCACGGCTTCGGGGGCGCGGGGCGTGCCGGCGGCCGGCCGGCCCTTCGTCAGCGTGCCGTGCTCGGTGAGGTCGGACGGGGCGGAGAGCACGAACCGGGGAGGGAGCCCGTCGGGGCGGGGCAGCCACGGGTCGGTTCCGGTGACCCGTTCGACGGTGCGGATGCCGTGGACGCTCTGCCCCGGGTCGGTTCGCAGCGGCTCGGGCAGCAGGGCGCGCACCTGGTCGCGCTGGTCCCGCAGGACGTCGGGGGCCAGGAGTTCCTCGCGCCGGGACAGCTTGAGGTTGGCGGCGGGCGGCTGGGTGGTCAGTTCGAGGACGGAGTTGCGCGGGGCGGCGCTCCGCACGTCGTGTCGGAGGCCTTCCGTCTCGTAGCGGTCGACGGCGCGGGGCAGTGCTGCCGCGAGGTACGCGGTGACCAGGACGAGCAGGGCGAGGGAGGCGGCGGCGCGGGGCGCGGTGCGCAGCCGGGTCCGTACCCAGGGCGCCACGGGGCGGGCTGGTGCGTCGGACCGGGACCGGGGCATGTCGGGGGCCTTCCTGCGGGCGGCGGGCACGGCGGTGCCCTCGTGGTCGTCCGCGCCGCTCGGGTCCGTCGGCGCCATCAGTTCTCTCCCCGGTGGCGCAGGGTCACGACCGGGTCGGTGCGGCGCAGGGCGATCACGGCGACGGTGGCGAGCGGCAGGGCGGCTACCCCGGCGATCAGCAGACCCACCTGGTCGAGGGGGAGTTCGACGAGGACGGGGGGTACGGGGCGCCCGGCTTGACCGGTGAGGACCACGAGCGGGACGACCGTCCGGGCCAGGACGGTGCCGAGTCCGATGCCGATGAGCAGTCCGATGCCGATGAGCAGTCCCTGTTCGGCGGCGATCAGACGGGCGAGCGTGGACCGGGGGGTGCCGAGTGCCCGCAACACGCCGAACTCGGCGGACCGTTCCCGCACCGCACCGGCCGAGCCGACCGCGAAGCCGACGGCGGCGAGTGCGGCGGCGGCAGCGGCGACCCCCATGAGGGCGGCGTTGGGGCCGGCGCCCAGCGGATCGCCGAGGAGCTCGGCGGCGATTTCGTCGCGCACCAGGACCTGGGTCGGTTCGGTGTCGGCGCGGGCGCGCAGGGTCGCGGCGACTTCGGCGGTGCGGCCGGGGGCGACGTCCAGCCACCACTCGGTGGGCGGTGCGGTCGCGGTCCCGCCGGACCCGGCCGCCAGGAACCGGTTGACCGAGGCCAGGTCGAGGAGGATCGCACCGCCGTCCTCGGGGGTGGTGGCCGTGCCGGACGCGGAGGCGGCCCGGGTGCCCGGCCCGGTGGTGGGCAGCTCCTTGACCACCCGGTCGACGGTGACGCCGACCTGTCGACCGCCGATGCCCACCTCGATCGGGTCGCCGGGCTCGGCGCCGGTCGCGGTCATGAAGGCTTCGGTGGCCACACCGGTGAGCCGGGCGGGGGCCTCCGGCGCGGGGGCGGTCAGCCGCAGGACGAACCCGTCGCGCCCCGTGTGGGACCCGATCGCCGGGCCGGTGAGGGGGAACGGGACGGAGTACGGGGCGGGGCGGTCGCCGGGGGCCGCCGTGTCGGTCCGGCCCTCGGCGGTGCCGCCGTCCGTCTCGATGCCGTGGTCGATCTGTTTGACGGCGGTGGTCCAGGAGGCGAGGAGCCGCGCGGGGGAGTGGGCGCGGGTGGTGCCGTCGGAGGTCTCCGTGGTGAGGCCCTCGACGTGGAGGACCTGGATGTGGTCCGCGCCGTCGGCGATCGTGCCGGCGAGTTCGAGACGGGTGAGGGCGAGGAGGCCGCCGGAACCCCGGGCGCCCTCGGTGCCGGGCGCTGCGGTCAGGGAGCCGAGGTCCAGGCTCATCCGGTGGCGTCGGTCGTCGGAGGGCAGCGGGCCGAGCGCCTGACGGTACGGGACGCCGCTCGGGTCCTCCAGGACGGCCGTGACCCGGGTTCCGGTGGTGCCGGTGGGGGCGGTCATCCGCAGGTCGAGGTGGAGGCTGCTGGTTCCGGCGGGCAGCGGAAGACCACGGGGTGCGGTGTCTCCCGGGGCCAGCGGGGCGAGCAGGGAGCCGACCGGGACGTCGGCGAGGTCGGGGCGCAGCAGCAGGCCGGCGGCGCGGGGGGTGTCGACGGCGAGGACGGTGGCGTTCTTGCCGGACACGTCCAGGGAGGTCCGGTGCACCGGGGCCACCGCCTGGACGCCGGGTACGGCGGCCAGCCGTTCGGTCCGCGTCGGCTCGCCGGGCCCCGCGCCGAAGACGCGGACGTCGGTACCGGCGCGGAAGTCGGCCTGGTCCTGCTGCGAACGCTCCCACGAGACGCTCTGCCCGATGGCCAGCACGCCCATCGCCACGGCGAGGACGAGGAGGAGGACCGGGCCCGCGCCGCGCAGCGGGCGGCGGCTGAACTGCCAGCCCGCGAGGGCTGCGGAGAGGCCGCGCCCACCGGCCGCGTACCGCTCGGCCAGTCTGGCGGTGGGCGGCAGCAGGCGCAGCGTCAGGACGGTGCCGGCGAGCAGGGCGAGGGCGGGGGCGGCGACGAGCACGGGGTCGATGGATCCGCCGCCGGTCGTGTCCGTGGCGAGGGCCCCGCCGGCGGCCGGCCGTTGGAGCTGCCAGTACGCGATGGCCGCGACGGCGAGCAGGCCGAGGTCGGCCCCGGCCCGTATCGGGGTGGGCAGTGCGGCCGAGCGGGTCTTGCGCGGGGAAACGGCGGATCCGTCTCCGGCGGCGAGCGCGGGGGCCACGACGGCCGCCGCGCAGCAGAGGGCGACCCCGGCGGCGACCAGCCACACCCGGAGGGAGGGCGAGGCGTCGGGCTCCACGCCGAGCGCGGCGAGTGCGGACCGTTCCGCGAAGAGCCGGGTCAGCGGTCCGGACAGCAGGGGGGCGGCGAGCGCCGCGGGCAGGGCGAGCAGCAGCGCCTCGCTGGCGGCGAGTCCCGCGATCCGGCGCCGTGAACCGCCGCGGGCCCTCAGCAGGGCCGTTTCCCCGGAGCGCTCGGTGCTGAGCAGCCGGGCGACCAGCAGCAGCGCGTACGCGGCGAGCAGCACCAGTTGCACGGCGACGACGAGGAGGGTGGAGCGGGAGACGAGCAGGGCCTGCCGGGTCTGGTCCAGGACGGTCGGCAGCGCGGTCGACGTGGAGATCGTGGTGCCGAACGCGCCGGTGTCACCGGCCATTTCCTTCGGACCCGCGACCGCGGCGGCACGCAGGGCGTCGATCCGGTCGGTGCCGAAGCCGGTGTAGTCGGCGGAGCCGATCCAGGAGGTGTCGCCCAGGCTCAGCGCCCCGGAGGCCAGGGCGGTCGGGTCGACGAGCAGCGGTCCGTAGGTGGTGAACGCGACCGTGCGGACGCCGCGCCCG
This sequence comes from Streptomyces sp. NPDC058877, assembly GCF_042742855.1. Lineage (NCBI taxonomy): Bacteria > Bacillati > Actinomycetota > Actinomycetes > Kitasatosporales > Streptomycetaceae > Streptomyces > Streptomyces sp. NPDC058877. The sequence continues at coordinate 20,146 of NZ_JBHYMF010000057.1, forward strand.
CCCGCCGGATCCAGCTGCCAGTACGGGGAACCGGTGTCGCGGGGCCGGTACACGCCGGTGATCCGGACCGTGAGCTCGCGGTCGTCGAACCGATCGGTGAGGTCGAGCAGGGTGCCCGGGCCGATGCCGAGGCGTCGGGCGGCCTCTTCGGGAAGCGCGGTCTCCAGCACGCCTCCGGCCCGGGTGGGCGAGGGCCAGGCACCCTTCACGAGGGAGAGCTGTGTGCGGTCGAGCGCCGCGAAGTGGGCGAGGTCGGGGTCGTCCGTGCGGGCTGCGGGCGGTGGGAGCTCGCGGGGCAGGGCGTACGGCCCGGAGCGTTCGAGCCGCCGCACCGTCACCGGAAGGCCGTCGAAGGCCTTCCGCATCCCGTCCTGGACGGCGGCTTCGGCGCTGGCCCGTTTGTCGGCCGGCACCTGTCCGCTCACGAGGAGCGAGGCGGAGGCTGCGGATCGGCCCCGCAGCGCGGCCTGGAGCGCCGCGTCCCCGATCGCTCCGGAGAAGGCGGAGAGGGTGGTGAGCACCGAGGTCGTCAGGAGGACGGAGAGGAGCGCGGCGGCGAGCAGGAGCCGGTGCGCCCTGATGCGCAGAAGAACGAACCCCGTCACCCATCCCCCTGGCCACCCGGATCGGGGTCCGCCCGCCGAACGGTCTTCGCGCACCCCCGAAAGTCTTTTCGGATGCTTTCAGAAGGCGCGCACCCGGGGAAACCGCTTGCGGGGCGACCTTGATCCGATCGTGACCGTTATGCGGGATCGCGACTCCGGAATGCATTCATCCGCGGCTGCTCCGGAGCCGGGTGCGGACCTCAGCCCGCCGTGTTCACCATCGAGGCCGCCGCGTAGGTCAGATAGCGCCACAGTTCGCTCTCGTGCTCCGGGGCGAGGTCGAGGGAATCGAGGGCGGTCCGCATGTGGCGGAGCCAGGCGTCGTGGGCCGCCCGGTCCACGGTGAACGGCGCGTGGCGCATCCGGAGCCGGGGGTGGCCGCGGTGGTCGCTGTAGGTGCGGGGGCCGCCCCAGTACTGGATCAGGAAGAGGACGAGGCGTTCTTCCGCCGGGCCGAGGTCCTCCTCGGGGTACATGGGACGCAGCAGCGGATCCTCCGCGACGCCCTCGTAGAAGCGGCGAACCAGGCGGCGGAACGTCTCCTCGCCGCCGACCTGTTCGTAGAAGGTCTGCTCCTGCACCGTTTCCCCGGGAATCTCGTTCACCGTTCCATCGTCTCAGATGCCCGGACCGAGGACTCGGGGCTTAGGACCACTTCGGGCCACCGCCCCGGACGGCCCCGGACCGCCCCGGACCGCCCCGGGCGCGCGCCCCGGACGGTGCCGTGGCGCCGGCGGCCACTCGCCGGCGGGCCCGGACGGCGGGAGAGTGGGGGCATGGGTACGCTGCGGGACGAGTTCGTGGAGGCCGGCGCGCGGGAGCGGCGGGCGCTCGTGCGGGAGATCGAGGCGAGCGGCCTGCTGCCCGATCCCGCCTGGCGGGCGGCCTTCGCCGAGGTGCCGCGCCACCTCTTCGTCCCGTACTACTACGTTTCCGCGTCCGGCGGCTACGAGCGGCTCTGGTCCGGCGACCCCGATCCGGAGCGGCGGGCCCGCTGGCTGCGCGGGGCGTACGCGGACACGGCGATCGCCACCCGGATGCGGGACGGGGAACTGGTCTCCTCCGCCAGCCAGCCCTCCCTGATGGCGCTCATGCTGGACGCGCTGGACGTGCGCGACGGGAACGAGGTCCTGGAGATCGGTGCCGGCAGCGGGTACCACGCGGCCCTGCTCTGCCACCGCCTCGGTGAGGGGCACGTCACCACCGTCGACCTGGACGGGGAGATCGCCGAGTCCGCCCGGGGCCACCTCGCCGCCGCCGGGTACCGGCCTGCGGTGTTCACCGCCGACGGCGCCCGCGGCTGTCCCGCGCGCGCCCCGTACGACCGGATCGTGGCGACCTGCGCGATGCCTTCGATCCCGTATCCCTGGCTGGCCCAGTGCCGGCCCGGCGCACTTATCCTCGCCCCGCTGTCCACCGGGCTACTCCTGCTGCGGGTGCACGGTGCCGCGCACGCGGAGGGGCGGTTCCTCGCGACCTCCGCGTACTTCGTGGGGTTGCGGGGCGCCGCCGCCCGGACCGGGGAGCGTCGCGGCCCGGGCCGCGGCCCGACCGGAGACGAACGCTTCCGCTTCCTGTGGGGGCTGGTCGGCGGGGCCGCCCTCGACCGGCGCGAAGCGCTCTCGCTCTGGTTGCGCGAGGGGCGGCCGGAACGGGAGCGCTTCGGGGTGACGGTCAGCGACGGCCGGCAGTGGGCCTGGCTGGACGATCCCGGGGGGCCGTACGCCTGGCCCCTGCCGGGAGCCGTCTGAGGGTCAGCCGCGCCGGACGGTGATCGTGGTCCAGGCCCCGACGTGCACCCGGTCGCCGTCCTGGAGGGGGACCGGGACGTAGGGCTGGATCGGCTCCTCGCCGCCGTTGACGGTGGTGCCGTTGGTGGAGTTCTGGTCCACCACCGCCCACGAACCGTCCGGCTGCTGCACCAGCACCGCGTGCTGGTGGGAGACGCCCGGGTCCTCCGGCGGCACCGACAGGTCGATGTCGGGGGACTCGCCCGTGGAGTGCCGGCGGCGACCGATGGAGACCTGGCTGCCCTGGAGCGGCACGTGCTTGTCCGGCGAGTACGCGGGCAGGTTCAGGCCCGTGGCCTCCGGGCCGCTGCGCTGCATCATCGCCATGAAGTAGGTGCGGTCGGGGCCGATGACGGCGGTCCAGCGCTGTGGCTGCTGCGGCTCCTGCGGTCTCGGCGGCTGGAACGGCTGCTGTCCCTGCTGCGGAGGGGGCCCCTGACGGGGCGGCTGTTGCGGGGCCTGGTGCTGGGGCGGGGCCGGAGGGCCCTGCGGGGGGCGGTGCTGCGACGGCGGCGACAGGACCCAGTCGTCGTCCGCGCGCGGCTGCGGCGGTGCGGGCGGAGCCGGCGCCTGCGCGGGGGCCGGGGCCTCGCGGTATACGGGCGGCACCGACGGTTCGCCGCCCGGCCGGCCGGCCGACGGCTGCTGGCCCGGCGGGCGCTGGGGCGGGTTCTGGTGGTGCGTGGGCTCGGCGCCCAGCGGTTCGGCCGGACGGTTCACCTGCGAGGGCCGCGAGCCCTGGTAGCCGAACGGGTCCGACGGCTGTTGCGGGGCGGGCGGCGAGGTCTGGAAGCCGGGGGGCAGGTTCGGGCCGGGCGGCGGCCCGGGTTGCCGCGGCGGAGCGTTGTGCGGGGCGAGCGGCGTGTACGAGGTCGCCGTGTTCGTGAGGAAGTTCCAGCGGCACTCCTCGCAGAACGGCGCCATGTGCTCGCGCGGCGTGCGGCACTGGGGGCACAGCTCCGCCTGGGCCGTCGCGTTCGGGTCGCCGCCGGGGCCGAAGCCGCCGGGAGCCGCCGGAGCACCCGGCGGCGGGGTCTGACCGGAGGCGGCGGGGCCGGGGTATCCGTACGCGGGCGGCGGCGGGGGAGGCGGCGGTACGGCACCCGTCGGCGCACCCGCCCCGGCCATGCGGTGGCCGCAGACCTCGCACCAGTCGTCGGAGACCGACTGGTGTCCGTTCGGGCAGGTCGGCATGTCGGTGCTTCCCCCTCTCGTCGTCCGGCCCGGTGACCGGGCTACCTCTTGACGCGAACGGTCTTGGTGGAGCGGGTTTCGAGTGTCATCTCGTCCGCTTCCGCAACCTTCGCCTTCAAACGCACAGTACCGGTCGCCGCATCGACCACGTCGACCACCTTCGAAAGCAACTTGGCCGTATCTCCATTGCCGGAGGCCGCCGCGAGCTGCACGGCGCGACCCAGCTTGGCCGTCGCGCCGTCGAGATCGCCGGATTTGCGGGCATCCAACCCCTGCTGGATGACGTCCGCGAGCTCCGCCTGGCCCGTGTAGTGCGCGACCTGGGGGTTGAGCGACGTCGACATCGCGAGGTCATCGGTCCACACCGCCCGTACCAGCCCCTGGGACAGCGGGCGGGGATCGCCGCCCGCCGGGTCCGGCGCGATCAAGGACACCCGGGCGGCCAGCATCTCCTGGCCGACCGCCGCCCGCGGCACCCGCACGCTCACGTGGTAGTCGCGGGACTCGTCGCCCCACGAGCCCGTCGGGTAGTCCCCGGCGCGCGGTCCGGCCTCCGTGCGCCGCCCGGTCAGGTCCTCGACGGTCGGTGCGACCTGCTTCACGAAGACGATCTCCGCTCCGACCGGGGTCCACAGGCGCAGCGTGACGTCGGCCACTCCCTTGCCCATCGCCTGCTCCATCATCGCCGTGAAGTCGCCGGCGAGCCCGGACGGGTCGGCGACGATGTCGGCCGTGCCGAGGAGCGCCGAGGCGATCCCGGTGACCTCCTTGACCTCCCAGTCGGTGCCGACCCCGCGCGCGTCGCAGGTGAACCGGCCCGCGCAGGCGCGGAGCGCGGCCTGCAGCGCCTCCGGCGACTCGTGCTCGTTGCGGCCGTCGGTGAGCAGGATGCCGTGCCGGATGGTGAGCTCGGCGGAGGAGAGCAGCCGGTCCGCGAGCCGCAGCCAGGTGCCGATCGCCGTGCCGCCGCTCGCGGAGAGCCGACGCAGCGCCTCCTTGGCCTCGGACCGGGTGCGGGCGTCGGCGACGGCGAGGCCGCCGTTCCCCGGATAGACCTCCTGCGCCACGTGCGTACCGGCGACGAGGGCGAAGCGGGTGCCGTCGCGCAGGGTGTCCACGGCGGCGGCGGTCGCCTCGCGCGCGCCGCGCATCTTGGTCGACGGGTAGTCCATCGAGCCGGAGCAGTCGACCATGATCACGACGCCGGCAGCGGTCGTGGCGTCCGCCGCGACCCCGCCGCCGGTGGCACCGGTCGACGTGACCGTGACGATCGCGCTGACGTCCCGGCCGCCCTCCGGCAGGAATTCGTTCTGGTAGACGTCCACAGAGAACTGCGGCACGGTCGACTTGGAGAAGTTCGCCATGGGATTCGGCTCCTGGGACGACGAGGGTGAAGGGACGGGGACCGGCGACCGCTCAGGCGGATCCTGCCCCTTGCGGCGCGGCGGTGAACGGGACGAGCGCGACCGTGATGTTGTCGTGGCCCCCGCCGTCCAGCGCGTGGCCGACCAGGACCTGAGCGCCGTGCAACGGGCGTTCCGCCGCGTCCGTCGGAACGACCCGGGCCATGTCCTCGGCGCCCTCCGCGTAGTTCCACAGGCCGTCCGTGCAGACCACGACCACACCGGAGCGGTCCGGCTTGAACGCGGCCGTGTGCGGCTCCAGTTCGTAGGCGTCGGCACCGAGCCAGCCGGTGATGGCGTGGGCGCGCTCGTCCGCGTAGGCCTCGGCCTCGTTCATCAGGCCCGTCGCCACCATCTGCGCGGCCCACGAATCGTCCTCGGTGAGCCGGGCGGGTGGGGCGCTGCGGTCGTCCGGCACCCAGTAGGCCCTGCTGTCGCCGACCCAGCCCACGACGAGCAGGCCGCCGGCGACGACGGAGCCGACCACGGTGCACGCCGGAGCGTTCCGATGGTGGTGCGGATCGTGTTCCGGAACGTCCGGACCGGGCTCTTCCACCAGGGAGTTGACGGCCTGGGAGGCGGCGACGATCGCCTCGTGCATCGCCTGCTGCGGATGCGTTCCCCGGGGGAGCGCGGCCAGCAGCGAGGCGCCGGCCGCCTCGGCGGCGGCGGCGGACGCCTCGTCGGGCCGGGTCGCCGAGGAGACCCCGTCGCAGACGATCGCGAGGGCGGCGGGGGAGCCGTCGGGCAGGGAGGCCGTCGCGACGGCGAACGCGTCCTCGTTGCGGTGGTGTCGCAACCCCCGGTCGCTGACGGCGGCGACACCGCCGAGGTCGCGTTCCATGTGGTCCCGCTCGCGCGGCTGCGCGTGCCCACAGTTCTCGCAGTACCCGTCGGTGTCCACCCGCCCGGCCCGGCAGGCCACGCAGAGCGGGACCGCGGGGGCGGGGGGCGGCTCCGGAGCGGCGGTCCGATCCACCCGCACGCTGGTGCGAGGGTCGGGAGAGGCCAGCTCGAAGTCCCCGCCGGCCGCGGGGGATCCCGCCCCGGGGACCGTGCCGGCCGCGGGGGCACCCGGCAGCAGGCCGTGCGCGTCGGCCTCGACCACCGTCAGGTCGTTGCCGCCCGAGTCGGTGCCCGGGAGGTCGCCCGGGTGCTGGGTCGCGGTCGAGAGCGAACCGGGTTCGCGGGGCGGCGCGTCCGGCCAGTTCACCGGGGTGCCGATCGCCACGGTGGGACGGTCGGGCTCCGCGGCCGGCGCGGTCGACAGGTCGTAGCCGCACGCCCCGCAGAACCGGTCGCCCGACTCCAGCGGCTCGGTGCAGCCCGGACAGACGGAGAGTCCGTGTGACGGCTTCGGGTTCTGGGACATACTCACACCCACGTCCTGGGGCGGAAGCGGTTGGCCCGCTCCACCAGTTCGATCCTCTCCTCGCCCCGCTGGGCGAGCCGGGCCAGCACCCGGTACGAGCGTTCGAGGCCGAAGCGCAGTCCGCGCTCGTCCAGTTCACTTCCCAGCAGCAGCGTGCCGCCGCCCGGGGCCGTCCCCGGGCTCCCCGAGAGCACCCAGTCGAGGGCCGTCCCGAGGACCTCGGTCGCCAACTGCTCCCGGCGCACCGGGTCGAGCCCGAAGCCCTGGAGCGCCGAGACCTGTGCCGCCGCCGCGGTCAGGTCCGCGCCCAGCGGCTCGTGCGCCGGGCGCCGCCGCAGCCGCGCCCGCACGGCCGCGACCCGGGCCGCCGTGTAGTGGATCGAGGCCTCCGGCACGGACTCCAGGGCCTGGACCGCTCCGGCGCGGTCGCCCGCCGCGAGCCGCACCCGGGCGAGTCCGAAGGCCGCGCTGACGAAACCGGGATCGGTGGCCCAGACCAGACGGTAGTACTCGGCGGCGTTGTCCAGCTGTCCGAGCACCTCGGCGCAGATACCCAGGGCCAACTTCGGTGCCGGTTCCCCGGGGAAGGCGTCGTACACCGCGTCGAAGGCCAGCGCCGCGTGCTCGCGGTCCCCGGTCACCAGGGAGGCGACGCCCCGGTACCAGACCACCCGCCAGTCGTCCGGGTCCCGTTCTTCCAGACCGGCGAGGGTACGGGTCGCCGCCGACGGGTCGCCCAGCTCCAGTTGGGCCCGCAGGGTGCGCAGCCGCAGTTCGACGGAGGGCGCGGGCGCGGCCTGGAGCGCCCCGAGGAGTTCGCCGGGGGCGGCGGAGGCGAGCCCGGCGAGGAAACCGGCGTTGGGATCGTCCGGGTCGACGCGGGGCACGGGCAGGGCGAGCGCGGTGGCGGGTGCGTCGAGCGGTGCGAGCAGTTCCCCGAGCCCGACGGCCGTGGGGCCCGCGGCTCCGGGGCGTCCGGCCGGCGCACCGGTCCCCGGCAGCGCGGTGGCTGCTGCGGAGGCCGGGGCTCCGGGCCGCTTCCGTCCACTCCTGCGCGCCCCGAGCAGCGACACGTCCTCGGTCAGTTCGGCGAACAGGGCGCTGTCCGTGACCCGCAGCTCGGTACCGAAGAGCGTCGACAGCGCCGGGCGGGGGCGGCCGGACTGCAGCGCGACCACCTCGCGCAGCACGCCCGTCAGTTGCTCCGCCATCTCCTGCGCGGAGGCGAACCGGCGGGCCGGATCCGGGTCCGTGGCGCGGACCAGGAAGCGGTAGTACGACTCGTACGTCCGGAAGACCTCGATGTGTTCGGGGTCGGGCAGCGAATCCACGAAGACGTTCGTGTAGCCCTGGAAGTCGAAGGTCATCACGGCCAGCGTGCGCGCCACCGTGTACAGGTCGCTCGCGACCGACGGGCCGACCTCGGCGACCTCCGGCGCCTGGTAGCCGACCGTGCCGTAGATCGCGGACTCGTCGTCGTCCATCCGTCGGACCGCGCCCATGTCGATCAGCTTCAGCTGGTCCTCGGTCTGGATGGCGTTGTCGACCTTGAAGTCGCAGTAGAGCAGGTTCCTGCTGTGCAGGTGTCCGAGCGCCTCCAGGGCCTCGATCCCGTAGGCGCAGGCCTGTTCCACTGGCAGCGGGTCGCGCCGGCCGTCGGCGGTCCGCCGGTCGTTGGCGATGTCCTTGAGCGACTTGCCGCCGACGTACTCCATGACGATGTAGCCGTCCAGGGAGCCGGTGCGCTGGTCGAGGTGTTCGACGAAGTTGTAGATGCGGACGATGTTGGAGTGCTCGATCTCGGCGAGGAAGCGGCGCTCGGAGATCGCCGCGGCCATGGCGTCCTGGTCGCCGGTGTCGAGCAGGCCCTTGAGGACCACCCAGCGGTCGGAGACGGCCCGGTCGACGGCGAGGTAGATCCAGCCGAGGCCACCGTGCGCCAGACAGCCCGCGACCTCGTACTGGCCGTGCACGATGTCCCCGGCGCGCAGCTTCGGCACGAAGGAGTACGGGTGTCCGCAGCTGGTGCAGAAGCCCTCCGTGCGGCCCGGGCGCTCGCCCCGTGAGCGGCCCACCGGGGCCCCGCAGTCGGAGCGCGAGCAGAAACGCTTCCGCTCGGGCACTTCGGCGTTCGCCATCACCGCGGCCCGCGGGTCGGGGCGCGGCACCTCGGGTATCGCCACCAGTCCCGCACCCAACCGGTTCCGGGCCGACTGCCCGCTCGAAGAACCGGAGCTGCGCACCGACACCGAGCGGGCCGCGGACACGCCGGAGAGCGAGCGCGAGAGCCGGCCGGAGACCGAACGGCGGGAGGTGGAGGAACGGGACGAGGCGCGCGAACCGCTCCGCGAGGAAGCGGAGTCCGGGCCGCCCACGGCCGCCCCCTTCCCGGCCGCGGCCACACCCGTCGGCGTCGACCCGATCAACCCGCCGGGCGCGACGACCGGGGCGAGGCCACAGGTGTCGCAGTACAGCTGCCCGCCCCCCATGTCCTCGTACGACCCCTCGCATCCGGGGCGCTGGCAACTCCCCACGCCCGTCTCCCCGCTCACCACTCTCGTCCTCCCGCGTCTCCCGCGTCCCTCGTGTCCCGCGGTCCGGACAACACGTCCGCCACCGCCCGTTGATAGCGCAGCACCGCCTGCTCCGCGACCCTCAGGTCGCACGGCGCGCTCCACAACATCCGGCGCGCCGCGTCGTACCGCTCGACGAGCAGCGGATCCTCCGCCGCCCCGAGCCGGGCCGTCTTCGCCTTGTACGCGTCCAGTCGACCGCGCAGTTCGGCCCGGACCGCTAGCGGCGCGGTGACCGCAGTCAACGACGCACGGGCCCGCAGCAGTTCGTCCTCCGCCTCCCGCTCCAGCGACTCCAGGAGCGGGGAGAGCCGGTGCCACTGGGCGTGCCTGCGGTACTCGGCCGCCGTCGCGAGTTGCTCCTGGAGCACGATCGACGGACCGCTGACGGCCGGCACCTCGGAGGCGGCGATCTTCGCGAGGACCTCGCCGCGGGCCGACCGCGCCTCGGCGAGCGTCCGGTCGGCCCGCGACAGCACGTCGCGCAACCGCAACAACCGCGCCTCGGAGTCCTGCCGCACCGCGAGCACCGCCTCGATCTCCCGCCGCACGTCCTCCAGCGCCAGGGCGGCCCGGTCGTACCGCTCGGTGTCCGGCCGGCCCCCGCCGGGGGCCGAACTCCCCGCCACCGGGCGCCAGAACGCCAGTGGATCGGTCACGACCTGCGCGCGCAGCGCCGTCAACTCGGCGGTGATCTCCTCCAGCTCGTCGCCCGCCGGGTGCTCCCCGGGCCGCACGCCGACGGAGTGCGCCAGCGAGCGGGTCCGGCCCAACTCGGCGGCGAGCAGGTCGATCCGGGCCGGCAGCGCCGACCAGACGGCATCGGCGGCGACCACCAGGTCGAGCGAGGAGGCGTACAGCTCGTTCATCCGCCGAACCAGCCCCTCCAGGCTGAAGCGTTCGGTCAGCAGCACCCCTTCGGCGGCCCCGCCCGGGACGAGCACGGTGTCTCCGCGCAGCCGGTCGGTGAGCTCCACGAGCTCCTCCCGGCCGGGCCAGCGGCGCCGCGCCCGCACCTCACGGACGTCCCGCAGGGCATCGGTGTAGACGTCGAAGCAGTTCCAGAGCAGGCTGATGGACCGCTCGGCAGCCGCCCAGCGGTCCCGGGTGGCACCGGTCAGCTCGGCACCTTCGAGCAGCCTGCGGCCCGCGTGGTCCTGGAGCGCGAGGAGCGAGTCCTCGATCGCCTTGTGCTCGGCGCCGAGCCGCGCCAGCGCACGGTCCACCTCGTCCCGGTCCATCGCCGGCCCAGGAGGTCCCGTGACGCCCATCGATCACCTCTTCGTCTCCGTGTGCGGGCCTTACTTGTACAGAGGGGCGGGCGGTCCCGTTATCCCCGGCAGGTCCTTCTCCAGCCAGGTCTTGTACGCCGCCTGCCAGGGCCCCTGCCGGTACCCCACCAGGACCTGGTTCACCCGACGCACCAGGTCGTCGTTGCCCAGCTTGGCCGCCACCCCGTAGTACTCCTCGGTGAACGGACGGCCCTTGAGCTCGACCGCCGGGTCCTGGGCGGCCTGGCCGGCCGCCAGCGCGTTGTCGGTGACCACCGCGTCGACCTCGCCCATCTGCAGCCGGACCAGGCAGTCCAGCTGGTTGGGAACGGTCAACAGGTCCTTGTCGTCCTTGGTGCCGTCGGCCTCGTCCTTGAAGATCGCACCGAAGGAGTTCTCCTCCAGGGCGTCGTGGGCCGTGGAGCCCTCGGCGGTGCAGATCCGCTTGCCGCGCAGCGAGGAGTCGTAACCGGTGATGTCGGTGGACCGCTTGGGCGCCAGGACCTGCTGGCCGGCCTGGAAGTAGGCGGTGGAGAAGGCGACCTGCTCGATCCGCTTGCAGTTGATCGTCATGGTGCGCACGACCAGGTCGACCTTGCCGCTGTCCAGCGCGGCGATCCGCTGGTTGGTGGGTATCGCGCGGAAGATGATCGCGTCCGGGTCGCCGAGGAGGTCCTTGGCGATGGCCCGTGCCAGCGTGATGTCGAAGCCCTCCAGGACTCCCTTCTCGGGATTCCGGTAGCCCCAGCGGTAGCTGGACTGGTCGACGCCGACGATCAGCTTCCCGCGGTCCTTGATCGCCCGGACCGAGGGGCCGTCCGCGGAAGAGGGGGAGAGGGACGCCTCGGGGTGCTCACAGCTGTCCGCCTTGACCTGGACGCCGGTGCCCACGCCGGACGTTGCGGGCGGGACGGCCGGGCCGTCCCCTTCGTGCGCGAGCGGCAACACGGTGAGCGAGGCGGTGAGGCCACAGGCCACGGCCATGCACGCCACCCCGCCCCAGCCCCTCAGCCGCCGGGCCGTCCGCCGCACCAGCGGGTCCCTGCCGCTCGGCATCCCGCCCCCTCTCACCGGTACTCCGACAGTCTGCGGTTGATGCCGAGCACGGCGCCCGCCGCCCCCAGGACCCCGAGGACCGCCACGCCCAGCGGCAGCGCCGCCAGCGCGTCCCTGGCGTCCCCGGCGGAGCGGGTGAACTCGGTCTGCTCGTGCGCGAGGGCCCGCTCCAGGGCCGTGTCGATCTGGTCGAAGGACTGCTCCGTGGTCTGCCCGCTGCCGATGACCCGGCGCAGGGCCCCCTCGTAGTCGCCCGCCTCGTCGTCCGCGCGGGCCGCCCGGTGGCGCTCCCGCCACTCGGTCACGCGGGCGGTGGACTCGTCGACCGGGCCGCGCCCGGCGTCGTCGTCGGCCCAGGTGCGCGCCGCGGCGAGTGCGGTGGACAGGGCGCCCATGCTCGCCGTGTACTCGGCCTCGTACTTGTCGCTCTTGCCGTCCGGGGTGAGCACGGCGCCACGGGCGACCAGGGTCAGGTTCTCGTTGGCGCGGGCCGTGAGCGAACTGATCCGGGCGGTGTTGAGGACCTGGAGGGACTCCTGGCCGTGCACCCGGGCGCTCTCCAGGCTGCCGCGCGCGAGCGCGTGCGAGCCGAGGAGCCAGAGCAGGGCGGCGACGGTGGCGGCGGTGGCGGCGAGCAGTCCGTGGTTGAAGACCCGGTTGGTCCGCACGTAGGTGCGGCGCTGGACCCAGAGGAGGGCGCCGAGGGCGAGCAGGCCGACCGCCAGCGAGAGGAACGGCCAGGTACGGGCGGAAGCGTCGTCCTCCTGGAGCCGCTCGGTCTCCGCCGCGTAGAGCCGCTCGGCGGCGGGCAGCAGTTCGGTGGCCATCTGCTGGTTGGCGTACCGCAGATAGGCGCCGCCCAGGGGAAGCCCCTGCCGGTTGGCGGCCCGGGCGCGCTCGATCAGCCCGGTGTAGCGGGGAAGCTGCTCGTTGAGGGTGGCGATCTCGCGCGCCGACTCCGACGAACCGTCGGTGTTCGCAGCGGCCTTGACGAGGAGCCGGGAGGCGGTGGTGATGTCCTCGGCGTACCGCTTGCGGGAGTCCGCGGGCTCCAGGCCGCCCGCGAGGAAACCACTGGCCGCGGTGGTGTCGGCGTCGGCGAGGGAGCGGTAGATGGCCGCCGCGTCGGCGCTCAGCGGTTGGCTGCGGCTGACCACGTCCTCCGCGGCAGCGGCACGGGCGGTGACCTCCAGGGCGGTGATCGCCCCGAAGGCGACCACGAGCAGCGCCAGTACGGCACCGAACACCTGGAGCCGGCCCGGTTCGGTCGTCGTGGCTTCCCGCAGTCGCTCCCGTCCCGTGGCCCAGGCACCGCGCCCCGCGGGCGGGGGAACGACGGGCGGGCGCGACGGCTGCGCGGGCAGGGTGCCCGGGTGCGCGGGCCCCGGCGCCGTGCTCCGTGCCGCCGGGGCGGCGGGCGCGTTCGGCGGGTGTGTCACTTGACCTCCCCCTCGGTCGCTGACGTCGGTCCTTCCGGCCGGGGCCGGTCCGTCCGGTTCCGGTGGTGGACCACCCGGCCAGCAGTATGGCCGCAGTGGACCGTCCGCACACCGGGATTGACTGGATCTTGTGCCTATCGTGCCCCATGCCCCCGGTGCGACAGCAGACCAGCCCCCTGTCTTGAACACGTCGGGCGGCCGGAATTGGTTCCTCGCCACACACGGCCCACGGGGGCGAGCGGAGCTGCGGGGCGCCCCGTCACCACGACGGAACGCCCCGCATCCGGGTCCGCGGGTCCGGCTCCCCCGCCCCGACCCCCGGTCCACCGGCACGGTGTGCGACCCGCCCGTGCCCACGGTCCGTCCTCAGGCCCCGTACCGCTCCCGCAGACGGGCCGTGGCAGCCGGACCGGCCGCCACCTCGTCCAGCGCCAACAAGCCCGCTCCGAGCACCGGCGGCGCCGTCACGAAACCGATCACGGCCTTCGGAGCCCGCACCGCGAGCAGTTCGCGGATCTGCCCCTCCAACTGCGGGTGGCGCGCCGCGAGCACGCTGCCGCCCAGCATCACCGGTGCCTCCTCGTCGAGCAGCCCCAGCCGGGCGAGGGCGACCGAGGACAGTGCGACGACCTCCTCGGCCAGTCGGTGCACCAGCGACAGCGCGACCGGGTCACCCGCCGCACCCACCCGGAACAGCACGGGCGTCAGCTCGTGCCGCCGCTCCCACGGCACCCGCCCCAGGTGCAGCGCCTCGATCAGCGCGTACATCGTCTCCACGCCGAAGTGCGCGGGCAGCGCACGCGCCAGCTCCGTCGGCTCGCCGCGCCCGTCCTCGGCGCGCGCCGCGAACCACAGCGCCTCCTCGGCCAGGCCGCTGCCGCCGCCCCAGTCCCCGGACAGCTTCCCGATCGCCGGGAAGCGGGCGGTCCGTCCGTCCGCGGTCATTCCGACGCAGTTGATGCCGGCCCCGCACACCACCGCCACCCCGCGCGGTTCGTCGAGACCGGCCCGCAGGACGGCGAAGGTGTCGTTGTGCACCCGCACGTCCCGACTCCAGCCCCGGTCGAGCAGCTCGGCCGTGAGCGCGGCCTCCTCGACGGGCAGGTCGGCATTGGCGAGACAGGCCGTGACGTGGGCGAACGCCCTGGGGACCGCGGCATCGGCGCACGCCCGCCCGACGATCTCCGCGAGCCCGTCGACCGCCGTCGCCACCCCCACCACGGGGGGTTGGAACCCACCGCCGCGCGCCGAGCCCAGGACGGTCCCGTCCCGGGAGAGCAGCACGACATCGGTCTTGCTGTTGCCCGCGTCGACCGCAAGGAGCACATCGCTCCGGTTCATGCCCACGCGAGGTGCTCCCGGTTGTGTGCGATCAGCCGGTCCGTGAGGCCCTCGGCGGAGTCGTACTGGCCGACCAGCGGGTGCGCGAGCAGTGCCTTGAACACGCGCTCCCGACCGCCGTGCAGCGCCGCCTCCAGGGCGAGGTCCTCGTAGGCCGTGACGTGTGCGATCAGGCCGGCGTACAGCGGGTCCACCGGTGCGACCGGCAGCGGCACGGCGCCGTGGGCGCCGACCGCGGCCTGCGTCTCGATGACGGCGTCGTCCGGGAGGAACGGCAGCGTGCCGTTGTTGTACGCGTTCACCACCTGGTGTGCGGAACCGCCCCCGCCGAGCAGGGAGGCCGCGAGGTCCACGGCCGCCTCCGAGTAGAAGGCGCCGCCGCGCCGGGCGAGCAGGGCCGGCTTCTCGTCGAGGGCCGGGTCGCCGTACATCTCCAGGAGCTCGCGCTCCATCGCCGCGACCTCGACGGCCCGCGAGGGCTTCGTGCCGAGTTCCCGCACCACCTCGTCGTGCGCGTAGAAGTACCGCAGGTAGTACGAGGGGACGACGCCGAGCCGGTCCAGGAGGGGGCGCGGCAGACGAAGGTCCGCGGCGATCGCGTCGCCGTGCTCGGCGAGCAGTCCGGGCAGCCGGTCCTCGCCCCCGGGGCCCCCGATCCGGACCGCCCGCTCCCAGGTCAGGTGGTTGAGGCCGATGTGGTCGAGGTGGACCTCGGACGGGGCCACGTCGAGGAGCTTGGCGAACTTCCGCTGGAAGCCGATGGCCACGTTGCACAGGCCGACGGCCTTGTGCCCGGCCCGGAGCAGTGCGCGGGTGACGATGCCCACGGGGTTGGTGAAGTCGATGATCCAGGCGTTCGGGTTGGTGCGCCGGACCCGCTCGGCGATGTCGAGGACGACCGGGACGGTCCGCAGAGCCTTGGCGAGGCCGCCGGCACCGGTGGTCTCCTGGCCGACGCAGCCGCACTCCAGGGGCCAGCTCTCGTCCTGCTGCCGGGCGGCCTGCCCGCCGACCCGCAGTTGGAGCAGGACGGCGTCGGCGTCGGCGACCCCGGCGTCGAGGTCGGTGGTGGTGACGATCCTTCCGTCGTGGCCCTGTTTGGCGAAGATCCGGCGGGCCAGTCCGCCGACCAGTTCGAGGCGCTCGGTGGCCGGGTCGACGAGGACGAGTTCGGTGACGGGCAGGGTGTCGCGCAGGCGCGCGAATCCGTCGATGAGTTCGGGGGTGTAGGTGGAACCGCCCCCCACGACAGCGAGCTTCATGTGTGCGTCAGCCCTTCACTCCGGTCAGTGTGACACCTTCGACGAACGCCTTCTGGGCGAAGAAGAACACGAGGATCACGGGGGCCATGACCAGGACGGTCGCGGCCATGGTCAGATTCCAGTCGGTGTGGTGTGCGCCCTTGAAGGACTCCAGGCCGTAACTGAGCGTCCAGGCGGCGGGGTTCTCGGAGGCGTAGATCTGCGGCCCGAAGTAGTCGTTCCAGCAGTAGAAGAACTGGAACAGGGCCACCGCGGCGATGCCCGGCTTGGCCATCGGGAGCACGACCCTGATCAGGGTGCGGAGTTCGCCGCATCCGTCGATCTTCGCGGCTTCGACGTACTCGTTCGGGATCGTCAGCAGGAACTGGCGCAGCAGGAAGACGGCGAAGGCGTCGCCGAAGGCCATCGGGACGATCAGCGGCCACAGGGTGCCGGAGAGGTCCAGCTGCTTGGCCCAGAACAGGTACATCGGGATGATCACGACCTGCGGCGGCAGCATCATCATCGAGATCACGAGCAGCAGCGACAGGTGCCGGCCGCGGAAGCGGAACTTCGCCAGCGCGTACGCCACGGGGACGGACGACACCACGACGAGGAAGGTGCCGAGTCCCGCGTACAGCAGGGAGTTCCGCCACCAGGTGAGGAAGCCCGGGGTCTCGAAGACCTTGGCGTAGTTCTCCCAGTGCCAGGAGTTCGGCGTCAGGTCCCGGGTCAGCGCCTGTGCGTCGCTCATCAGGGACGTCAGCAGCACGAAGACGAACGGGAGCACGAAGAACAGTGCGGCGGCCACGCCGAGCGCGTGCACGCCGATCCAGTGGAGCAGCGCCCTGCGGCGGGCGGTCCGCGCGGCGGGGGAGGGGACGGGGAGCGTCGTCATGGTTCAGTCACCCGAGCCGATCAGGCCGCCGCGCCGTCGCATCAGCAGCGCGGTGAAGGCCATGGAGAGGGCGAAGAGGACCAGCGCCACCACGCAGGCCGCGCCGTAGTTGAACTGGCTGAAGCCGAGGCTGTAGACGAGCTGCGGGAGCGTCAGGGTGGAGTCGTCGGGGTAGCCGGGCTGGAAGGTCACGCCGGAACCGCCCATCACGCCCGAGGCGACCTTGGAGGCCACGATCGGCTGCGTGTAGTACTGCATCGCGCCGATGATCCCGGTCACGACCGCGAAGAGCACGATCGGCGAGATGTTCGGCAGGGTGATGTAGCGGAACCGCTGCCACGGTGAGGCGCCGTCCAGTTCGGCGGCCTCGTACTGCTCCTTCGGCACGTCGAGCAGGGCCGCCATGAAGATGACCATGAGGTCACCGACGCCCCACACGGCGAGGACGGTCAGGGCGGGCTTGGCCCAGTCCGCGTCGTTGAACCAGGAGGGGGCGGGGATGCCGACCGCTTCCAGGAGCGAGTTGACCGGCCCGGTGCCGGGGTTGAGCAGGAAGACGAAGGCCAGCGTGGCGGCCACCGGCGGGGCCAGGTAGGGCAGGTAGAAGAGGGTGCGGAAGACGCCGGCACCCGTCTTGATCTTGGTGATCAGCATGCCGATGCCGAGGCCGAAGAGCACCCGGCAGGAGACCATGACCACGGCGAGCCAGAGGGTGTTCTGCATGGCCGGCCAGAACTTCGGAAGGTCGGAGAAGACGTACGTCCAGTTCTCCAGGCCGCGCCAGGTCGGCGCGTTGAGGCCGTCGTAGCGCATGAACGAGAAGTACAGCGTGGAGATCAGCGGATAGGCGAAGAAGACGCCGAATCCGATCAACCAGGGCGACATGAACAGCGCGGTGCGCAGCGCGTCGCGCCGGCGCTTCGACCGCAGGGTGTTGCGCCCCTCCGGGGAGGCGGCGACCGGGGCCGTCGCCTCCCGTGCGGGCATGGTGTCCGTGCTCATGGGGGGAACCGGCCGTCACTTCGCCGCGGCGATGTCGCGGTCGATCTGGGCCGCGGTCTCCGCGAGCCCCTTCTTGAGGTCGGTGACCTCGCCCTTCTCGTACTTCCTGGCGAAGTCGGAGAGGGTCTCCTGGTAGGCGGCGCCGTTGACCGCACCGTCCGAGGTGGTGGACTTGGGGTGCCGGGCGATGTCCAGGAAGGTCGTGAAGCGCTCGTCGAAGGCCAGCTTCGGGGACTTCAGGGACTCGAAGGTCGAGGGCACGTTTCCGATGGCGTTGGCGAAGCCGACCACGGCATCGGTATCCGTGGTCATGTACTTGACCAATTCCCAGGCGGCGTTCTGCTTCTTGCTCTGCGGCGCGATGCCCATGATGGTGCCGGAGAGGTAGCCCTTGCCGTACTCGGACACCTCGTCGTCGGCGACCGGCAGCGGCGCGACGCCGACCTCGAAGCCGACCCCGGCCTCCTTGATGAAGTTGAGCCGCCACTCGCCGTCGAGCTGCATGGCGACCTGACCGGTGTGGAAGGGGTGCTTGGCGCCCCATTCGTCGCCGAAGGCGGTGCGGTACTTGTCCAGCTTCTGGAAGCCGCCGAGGGCGTCGACCAGCGACTTCTGGTACGTGATCATCTCGGCGAACGCCGGGTCCGCCGCGACGTTCGACGTGCCGTCCGCGTCGAAGTACCCGCCGTGGCTCCACTGCGACATGTAGTGCGAGACGACCGTCTCGTAGCCGAGGTAGTTCGGCATGAAGCCGAGCTGCTCGTACGAGTCGCCCTTGGCCTTCGTCAGCTTCTTGGCGACCTCGGTGAACTGGGACCAGGTCTTCGGCGGGGCCTCGGGGTCGAGGCCGGCCGCCTTGAAGGCGTCCTTGTTGTAGTAGAGCCCGTACGCGTCGGACAGCAGCGGCAGCGCGCAGCGCTTGCCCTCGAACTGGGTGTAGTCCTGGAGGACCTTCGGGAAGGTCTTGTCCAGGTCGAGCTTCGACTTCTCGATGAAGGGCCGGAGGTCCGCGAGCGCGCCCGAGGCGCAGAACTTGCCGACGTTGGCCGTGGTGAACGAGGAGACGACGTCCGGACCGTTCGAACCGCCCGCGCGCAGTGCCTGTCCGAGCTTGTCGTCGTTGATGTTGCCGACGACCTTCACCTTGATGTTCGGGTGGGCCTTCTCGAAGCGGGCGACGTTCTCGTCGATCGCCTTGACCTCGGCGGGAGCCGACCAACCGTGCCAGAAGGTGATGGTGGTTTCGGCCTTCGGGTCGTCGGAGGCCGTGTTGTTCGCGGAGCCGGTGCAGGCGGAGGCGAAGAGCGCGATCGAGGCGCCGGCGGCGAGCGTGGCAGCGGTTCTGCGGGGACGTGCGGGCATGGCGTGGTCTCCCTGTGGCGGAGGGCTTGCGGGGAAGGGCGGGCGGTGGGTCAGCGCGAGGTGTCGAAGACTTCGTCGCGGGTGGTGGTGAGGGCGCTTTCGAGGGCCCCGCGCAGCACCGGCCGGTCGGGGACGGTGGTCAGGAGGAGCCGGGGCCGGGACGCGGCGAGGTCGGCGAGTTGGGCCTGTACCCGGGAGCGCAGTGCTTCGCCGCCGGCGACGAGGACGGCACCGGACAGCACGATCAGTTCGGGGTCGAGGACGGCGACGACGGCGGCCAAGCCGGTGGCGACGCGCTCGGCGTAGTGGTCGAGCAGCTCCGCGTACCGGGGGTCGTCCCCGTGGGCGGAGGCGGCCCGGGACAGCAGCCCGGTCGCGACCCGTACGTGTGGCTGTTCCGGGGTCTCGATGCCGGCGGCGCGGGCGATCCGGGCCACGGCCTGGACGCCGGCGAGTTCCTGGTAGCCGCCGGAATTGGCCTTGGTGACCTGGCGGACGAGCGGGGTGCCGGGCACCGGCAGGAAGCCGACTTCGCCGGCGCCGCCGGTGAAGCCCCGGTGCAGGCGTCCACCGAGGACGAGCGCGGCGCCGAGTCCGCCCTCGTTCCACAGCAGGGCGAAGTCGGAGTGGCCGCGGGCGGCGCCCAGGCGCTGTTCGGCGATGGCGGCGAGGTTGACGTCGTTCTCGTACTCGAACGGCATGGGGAGGACGGCGGCCAGCTCTTCCAGGAGGGTGGGGGAGTGCCAGCCGGGCAGGTGGGAGGCGTACCGCAGGCGTCCGGTGGCCGGGTCGAAGGCGCCGGGGGTGCCGATGACCAGGCGACGCACGTCCGCGCGGGTGACCCCGGCCGCCTTGACGGCCCCGTCGAGGGCGTCGGCGACGTGGCGGACGACGCCGGAGGCGGCGCGCCCGGGGGTCGGCAGTTCGAACTCGCCGACGATCGTTCCCGTGACGTCGGCGACGGCGGCGTGGATGCGGTGCTGGTTGACGTCGAGTCCGGCGGCGTACGCGGCACGCGCGTTCACCGCGTACAGCTGGGCGCTGGGGCCGGGGCGGCCCTCGGTGGTGCCGGTGGCGACGACCAGCCCGGCCGCTTCGAGCCGGGCGAGCAACTGGGAGGCGGTCGGCTTGGACAGGCCGGTGAGCTTGCCGATCCTGGTGCGCGAGAGGGGGCCGTGCTCCAGGAGCAGGTCCAGTGCGGCGCGGTCGTTCATGGCCCGCAGGACCCGCGGTGTGCCGGGCGTTCCCGGGGTCGTGCCTGCCATGTCGGATCCACCTGCCGATTGCTCTGTTAGGAAAGTTTCCTATCGGGTTGGCAGGAAGGTACGGCGGCGATCGGCGGGGCGTCAATACCCTTGACCGCGCCGCCGCGTGCGGTCGGTGCCGCGCTCGTGCCGGAACCCCGGACCGACCGGTCC